>CALFVP010000001.1 GCA_937928175.1 uncultured bacterium
TAATACTCTATATTGGTAGTAGTAGGTATAGTATCAAGCAAAGAAGAAATATAAACACTACCTATACTCTCAAATTTACCTAACTCCTTAAGCTTATTCTGAAGGGTTATAGTATCAATAGGTTCTTTATTTTCGTATAAATCCATTATAGCTCTATATATATCCTTATGTTTATCCAAATAAAAATACTCTTCCCTTAGCAAATCAATAACCCTTGATATTTTTTCATTGTCAACTATCATGGCACCAAGACAAGCTTTCTCAGCTTCTATATCATGTGGCATTACCTTACTTAACGTAGAACTCATAACTTAATTTTAAAATATCAAACTACACAAAATAAATTATAAAAACTAACCATTATCCTTGAAATTTCTAAATAGGTAAATAGATAATTTACCTAACATGAAGAAATTGTTGTATTTAACAACATTAACGATTATTTTTTTACGACTATCATGGCCATACACCTCAACATTCGGTAGCTACTTTTCAATAGGTATAGGAGAACTGTTAAAAGAGAACAATCCTTTCTTTAGTGAAAACTTGACAATAATAGAAGCATCAGACGGAATAAAAATATCAGAACTACTTTCTGCAAATGTACAACTCATTTTCTCATTTCCTGATAACAGATTTTCTTTTTTCAAATTCAAGGTTTACGGTAGCGTGAATATTTGGGAATTGAAATGGCTAGTAACACCATCATTAAAGATAAATCTAGGCATTGAAAATTCATCATACTTTACAAAAACAAAAATCACAAACGAATTTCCTTTTAAGTACTATGGTATATTCACTCCAAACTTTTCAATAGAATTCAAACTGGAAACTAAAATTATAAAAGAAGTTTTTGTGAGTATTGGTTGGTTTGGTGGAATACCAATACTATTTTTACCAAACAAAAACCCAGACTGGGGACTACCCTTAGGATACCCTACACTACACCTAGGCATAAAAGAAATAATACTCAATGAGATAAGTTTTTACTATGATCCAAACATGTACCTAATATCTCTAACTAAAAAGTTCTAAGACTTAACAACAATACTACCTATTTTTGTATCAATAACTGAATAACCTTTTGAAATTATTTCATCTCTTATTTTATCAGCTTCTTCAAACTTTCTGATACTCCTAAATTGCTCTCTTTTATAAACCATCTCTTTTACCTCTTCGGGTAAAACATCAATATCCATATCGAAAAAGTCAAGAATACTTTTGACTTCTTCTATAAAACCAAGAAGTTTCATTGCTTCCTTTGAGGATATTTTTGAAATGTCTTTATTCTCGTACACTGAAACCAAAGAGAAAAAAACCCCCAAAGCTTCAGGTACGTTTAAATTGTCATCCATACTTTCTATAAACCTATTTCTAGCATCATCAATGGACTTTATAACATCTTCACAAACTTCAAGACTTCTGTTAACTTCAACAACTTTTTTCATTTTAGCTATAAAAATCTCCAAATCTCTTATTGTGTTTTGAGCTTGTAGTACTTTTTCTTCTGTAAAATCCAAAGGTTTTCTATAGTGAGTGGAAATTAAAACTAACCTTACAGCTTTTGGGTTAGCTTTTCTTTTAATCAAATCTCTTAAAGTAAAGAAATTACCTTCAGATTTTGACATTTTTTTACCATTGATCATCAAATGCTCAACATGGAACCAGTACCGTACAAACTCTTTTCCTGTTTTTGCTTCACTTTGCGCTATTTCATTTTCATGGTGAGGGAAATTTAAATCAACCCCACCACCATGTATGTCAAAGGTATCCCCTAAGTACTTTGTACTCATCACAGAACATTCTATATGCCAACCAGGTCTACCTCTACCTATCTCAGTATCCCAATACACATCACCATCTTCCTCTTTCCAAGCTTTCCACAAAGCAAAATCAACAACATCATCTTTGGTATACTCATCAACTTTAATTCTACCACTAGCCCCAACTTTTATATTTCTTTTATCAAGCTTTGAAAGTTTTCCGTAATCTTTAAAAGAAGATATATCAAAATATACACCATCTTCCGTTACATAGGCATGCTTCTTTTGAATTAGAACTTTTATAAACTCAACAATTTCTTTTATGGTATCTGTGGCACGAGGGTAATACGTTGCTGGCTTTATACGAATGGTAGAAATATCTTCAAAAAATGCCTTAGCGTACTTATCAGTATACTCTCTAAGCGATATTCCCTCACTTCTAGCACCTTTTATTGTTTTATCATCAACATCAGTAAGGTTCATAACAAAAGTAACCTCGTATCCCCTAAATTCAAGATACCTCCTAAGAACATCAGAAACAACAAAAGTTCTCAAATTACCTATATGTGGGTAATCGTAAACAGTAGGACCACAAAAATACATCTTCACCTTACCTTCTTCAATAGGAACAAAATCCTCAACTCTACCAGTCATAGTATTGTAAATCCTTATTCCCATAAAACTACCTCCCCAAAATTAATTAAACTACTCAATAACTTTAACAATTTCAAACAATAAATCCCTTGAGACTAAAATCCTACCTAACACAGTAATATTCTGACCAATGTAACCATCTAAGAAATTCTTCATTCTTGCCTTAATAAAACCTCTAACAACCGATTCATCTTTTCCATAAACTACAAAAGTAAAATTCGCAATATCACCAACTTTTGAAACGTTAACTATTTTACCTTTCCAAACAACGTAAACATCATTGTAAAGAATTGGTTTTGAATTAATCTCTTCATAAAGTGGTTGCCAATCAAGGTTTACTTCAGG
>CALFVP010000002.1 GCA_937928175.1 uncultured bacterium
CTCACCAGGTCTTGTAAAAGTTCCATATATTGGTTCATTTTCACCTGGTTTAGTTTTCAAAAAATCAGCAACTATCTGACAACCACTAAGTACAAATACAACCAATAACAATGTTAAAACTTTTTTCATAATTTCCTCCATACATAAAAATAGGGGCCCCCCCCTTTAGAAATGTATATCTAACTCTACCAAACCAACTATATTGTAATCGTACCCAAAGTACTCAAGTGGTACCCTGAAATCCCTTACTCCCTGAATAGCGTATCCTATCTTTCTAGGATTATCCGCAACAAACCCATCTAAGTAAATCCTTAACTGCCCAAGAGGATTACTAAACTGTAAATCAACAAAAGAATGATATCCTTTTACTGGATAATCTGGCGACAAATTACCCATAACTGGATATAAATCATGAATAACATCATTTCTATACACAAATCCAATACCAAACCTAAACAGCTTTGTCAATTGGTAATAAAAGCTAATTTTTGGTAAATGACTGGTATAGATAAATCCATAAGTAAACTCAAGAGCACCACCCATACCAGCTCTAGCAAGATGTTCAGGAGCAAACGGCCACCAATTCTTAGTTTGGTTGAAAAGATAATCAAGCTTTATCTCTAAACCGTTACCTATGTCAAGATTATACTTAACAAAAGCATACCCTCTCATAGCGTAAGGTATAGTCTGTATGTAATTAGAATTGGTACCACCTATCACAATCAATTGATTATTAGTATAACCAGAAGGTAAAATATTGTAATTAGAATTGTTAAATCCCCAGTAAGAAAATTCAGCATGAATAGTCAAAACATCCAAAACCCACTCTACTATACCTGTACCACCAACCCATCCACCACTTGATACACTTTCCCAAGCTGGATTACCACCTTCTGCAAACCCATACTTCTGGAAAGGAGCTGCATCTTGAGGATAAGGCGAAGCACTTTGATTACCGTACATTTCTAAAACATCTTGTATTTTAGCATTGGCATAATCTCCCCTAGCAGCCATAATAGAATAGTAATTCGATACAAAAAACCCTTGTAATGTAAGGTTAACACCACTTCCAACTATATTGTTAACTTTCAAAGTAGGTACTCCAAAAAATCCTAAAATAACGTTAGTTCCTACAGGAATACCAACTCCACCATCTGATATACCGTAACCCTTTTCAACCCTAGCTACTCCTCCTTTCAATGAAATATCGAAATCGGCAATGGTTGGAAGTTTAAGAATATACCTAATTTGCCCATCTACAGCACTGTTAGCTAACCTAACAACAGTATCATACCCTGAATTTTCATTAACACCACTACTAAGTTCATAATCTGTGTAAACGTAACCTGAAACGAATAACTCTGCTTCGTTAATACCAATAAATTGCAAAGGTTTCAAAAATGCTTTACCAGCTAAAACATGATCTCTAAGCGTATAATTACCTAAAGACCAATTTAACCCTAACCACGGGAAAGGATAAAACAATCCAAAATGATAAGATAGACTCAAAAATTCACTAGAACCATCTACAAATATACCTTTAAACTTATCTCTATCTGGATAAGAAGCAGCACCAACAGTCCATGGATCTACACTCACATCGTAGTTACCTATAGATATATAATCAACTGTAGGTAAGGGTTTAACAAATTGAAATCTGAAAGATTGAAAATCAAGAGGCACATACTGAGGACCTCTGTTATCTCTGTTAAAATTACCAGTCCATACATCCCATCTAGAATCTGGTCCCCACCAAGTTTCTAACCTAGCGTAAAAGTTAAGAATCTCTGTAAATATTTTTCCATAGAACTCCAAAGTAAACCTGGAATAAATACCATTGTCATAGTGAGCTTCTGGTACAAAAGTTGTATTTAATCCACCTCCCCCAAAACTACTAACTTGCCTAGCTATAGGAGGATTAGCATCGTAAAAGTTAGGATACCATTGAGCATTCACACTTCCAGCAAAAGTGAAATTATCAGAAACATACTTATCTTTAGGAGCTTCGGGCTTTAACTTCTCAGACATGATCTTTGCAAATTTGATGTACCCCATAGGTGGTTTCCATTGCTCAGTTTGATCTAAGTAAACCATAGGTACAACAGCTTTAACATCTTGCAAAGGATTAGGATAAGATTCCCAAACGTTAAGTATCTCAAACTGATCTCTTGCTTCCTGTAAAGTTCCTCTAGCAGGCCATACAACTATATCAACAAACTCAGGATCACCCCAGTAATCACTACCACCACCCCATCTGTGCAAACCTCTATACTCGTTAACATTCCTTGTTAAAACATCCTCAGGATCAGGAAACCCTTCGTTAGATTGACTAAATATCTGGAATCCCCACTTCGTTATATCTTTATCAGGTGTTAAATCCAAATCTTTCTTAGAAACAACAGCAATTATAGTCCTACCAACACCTCTAATAACCCTAGGTATAACAACATCTTGAGCCATATCCTTAGCTTTGGAATTGACCTCTATCTCAACTCTTGCTCTTGGCTGCGGAGAAATTATAACTGCCTTTTCCCACCCTTGATCAGGCGGAAAATAAATATTAAGCCCCGGTATAGACTTCAAATACCCAGAACCAGGTAAACGATCCTGATCAATGTAAATTTGGAAATGCTGTATATCAAAATCAGCTGCCATTCCCCAGTCTTGTTTCAAATCAGCATTAACAGTTATCTTAAACGTAACGTTCTTATCATCCATAGAATCTATTTCAACTTTAACAATATCAAAACCACCTAAAACGTAAACAGGATGAGTAGGATAAGTATAGTACCCCGGCCCTTTATCATCACCTATAGGATCAAGAAAAACAATCCTAGCTTGATCAGGTCTCTTACCTCTCTCTAAAACGTTATCTTTTAAAATACCACTCTCAGGATTATCCCTAACCCCCTCCATTGAAGGTTGAGGCCTCTGGAAACCAACTCCAGCTTCCTCCTCACCTTGACCTACCTCCTCTTGAGAGAAAGATAACCCACTAAAACTTAATAAAACCACTACACCCACAACAAAAACTAATAACTTCCTTACCCATGCCATATATACCCCCCTACCTTACTACTCCCCTATTGTAAACAAAAAAACCATCATTGTCAAGAGTTTTATTACAAGTTATGAAGTTATGAAGTTATGAAATAACTGTTTTGAAACAACTTAGATGAAATTTATAGAATAACCAAAGTTATAGAATAGTTATAGAATAACTTACTTGGATATTTTACTTAGTATACTTTTTATTTTTGAAGCTTCTTCGAAGTTTTCTCTAATAACTTCTGCTGTCATCTTGTTTGAAAGGTAACTAATTAACTTATCTTTAATGTATATTCCTCTGTAAACTTTAGGTATTCTACCTTCAAATTTAGCAGGTTTAGGTTTTATCTTATCTTTAAAGTAATCAAGGCACTGCAAACACCCTAAATGTTCAGAAGAAATTATATCTTCAAGTGATGTATTACAGTAAGGGCAAACATCTAAATGATTATTTTTCATATTACCTTCTCCTTTATTATCGAATTTCTCTTCTTTGTTAGAAGAAACAACATTTAAAATGTTGTTTATAAAAAGCACTTCTTCTAAAAACTCATCATCATCAAAAGGTAAATCTACATTTTTTATTATTCTATTTTTAACAAGATAAGACAACTGTTTTATAAGTTCATCAATGTTAGAGGTGGTTAAGTTAAATTTACGGATACAATCAGAACATATGTGAATATCTTTCTTCATACCGTTATAAAAAACAGATAGACTAACAATACTTTCGTTACTCTTACATATCGAGCAAACCATACAACCACACCTCTACACTATAATAATAATACATTTTAAGAAAATTTACAATAATTTTTTAGACGATGTACTTTATTATCACAAATCCAAAAATGAGAAGTATGGCAAACGCTAAAGCAAGCCAATCGAAATATTTATCTATAAACATTTTAGCTTTTTCACCAAAAAATAACATAAGAATAGCAACGATAAAAAACCTAGCTCCCCTACTAAGTATTGATGCAAAGACAAAAAGCAAAAAGTTAAAATAGAAAGAACCTGATGCGATTGTAAAAACTTTGTAAGGTATAGGGGTAAAACCTGCTATTAAAACTGCGGCAAAACCGTAGGTATCGAACATACTTTTAACGCTATTGTAAGCATCCCAATAATTGTACAAATTAAGCAAAAACTTGCCAACAGTTTCAAAAAGAAATAGTCCTATAACGTACCCAAGCATACCACCAAATACAGAAAAAAGAGTAGTAAAAAAAGCAAACTTCAAACTTTCTTTAGGTTTTGAAAGGCAGAAAGCAATAAGTAACGGATCCGGAGGAATAGGAAAAAACGAAGATTCAGCAAAAGCAACAGAGTAAAGTACACCTTTACCACTAGGTTTATCAGCCCAACTCAAAACCCAATCGTACAAAACTTTTAAAGGATTTACCACAAATACCCCCTAAAGGTCTATAAAAGCAACTCTGCTATCTGTACAGCGTTTAAAGCAGCTCCTTTTCTTAAATTATCAGCAACTATCCACATCACAAGCCCATTCTCAGTTGATATATCTTCCCTTATTCTACCAACGTAAACATCATCAGTATCATGACCATGCAAAAGAGGAGTAGGATAAACATCGTTAAAAGGATCATCCATAACCTTAACACCTTTCGCTTTACTTAAAAGTTCTCTTGCTTTCTCAGGAGTAACTTTAGATTCAGTTTCAATCCAAACTGATTCACTATGCCCTTTTATAACTGGAACCCTAACTGTAGTAGAAGAAACTTTTATATCTGGATCATGAAGCATCTTTCTTGTCTCATTAACTATTTTCATCTCTTCCTTTGTATAAAGGTTATCCAAAACGATATCTATTCTAGGTATAACGTTCATAAATATGGGGTAAGGAAATTTAGAAGGTTTGTAATTTAGAATTCCCTCTCTACCAAGTTGTGAATAAACTTTAACTTCTTCTTCTAGCTCTCCAATAGCAGTACCACCAGCACCAGAAACAGCTTGATAAGTTGAGACTATTATTCTTTTTATTCTAGAGTAATCGTATATAGGTTTTAACGCAACTAACATTTGAATGGTAGAACAGTTAGGATTAGATATTATACCTTTATGGAATTTGACATCCTCAGGATTAACCTCAGGAATAACTAAAGGAACATCTTGCTCCATTCTAAAAGCACTAGAATTATCAATTACAATAGTACCATCCTTAGCAGCAATAGGCGAAAACATTTTTGAAATAGTAGCACCAGCAGAAAATAAAGCTATTTCTATCTTATACCTTTTAAAAACATCTTCCTTAAGCTCTTGAACCTCTATATCGTAACCTTTAAACTTAAGTTTTTTACCTTTGCTTCTCTCTGAAGCAAAAAGGTAAAGATCTTTAACTGGGAAATTTCTTTGCTCAAGAGTTTTTATCATCTCCTGACCAACAGCACCAGTCGCACCTACAACAGCAACAACCTTTTCTCCCATAAACTACCCCAAAAAATTAGATAGTATTATAAAAAAACAAAGTAAAATATATCAAAAAACCTTAAAACATTCCAAAGTTTACTTACAAACCCCTGTAAAACTTGTATAAAAATCTAAGTATTCATTTAATATAAATTACCCATGAAGTTATCAAACATTTTAACACTAATAGAAAACTACATCATCTCAAAAAGAATTGTAGAGGATACAGATATAAAAAGTATATCAGAAAACTCAGAAGACTATTTTATAGACAAAAACACCCTTTTTTTTGCAATTGAGGGATCAAAAGTTGATGCAACGAAGTTTATACCCGAACTTATAAGTAAAGGATGTAAAACGTTTATAACGAATAAAAACGTAGATTATGAAAAGGTAAACGTAATAGTTGTAAACAACGTAAGAAGGGTAGAAGCTATAGTGGCAAAAAACTTTTTTAGAAAACCCGATGAAAAGATAAAGGTAATTGGAGTTACAGGAACAAAAGGAAAAACAACAATATCTTACATGGTATTCAATGCATTGCAAGGGATAGGAATGAAAGGAGGATTGATAGGAACAATTGAATATAGGATAAACGATTCATCAATAGTTGCTGAAAACACAACACCTGGTCCCCTACACCTTTACACATTCTTAAACGATATAGTTAATAATTCTGGAGAATTCGTATCAATGGAAGTATCTTCACATGGTTTAGAAACTGATAGAGTTTACGGAATAAAGTTTGATGTTGGAATATTTACAAATCTTTCACGAGAACACCTTGATTTCCATCAAACAATGGAAAACTACTTTAACGCAAAAATGAAATTACTCTACCAAATCAAAGAACTAAACCCAAACGGTAAAATTGTAATAAACATCGATACAGAATGGGGAGAAAAAGCTCACAAAATATCAAAAGAAATTAACCTAGAAGCTATAACATGCTCTCTAACAAAAAAAGCAGATATAGTAGCTAAAGATATAACTATATCACTAGATGGAAATAGATTCATAGTAGAATACCAAGGAAAAGAGTATAAATTCCACACAAAAATGGTGGGATTACATAACGTATACAATGCTATGTGTGCTTTAGGAGCAGTGTTGACCTTAAGACAAGACAAAATAGAAGAAATTATAAAACACATAAGTCAGACCACTGTAAAAGGTAGGTTTGAAATACTGAAAAGCAATAGAGGATTTTTTGTTGTTATAGACTACGCTCATACTCCAGATTCATTAGAAAAAACGCTAGAAACTGGTAAATCTTTCTCTCCAGAAAAACTTACCGTTGTATTTGGTGCTGGAGGAGATAGAGACAAAGGTAAAAGACCACTTATGGGAGAAGTAGCATCGAGAATAGCAGATAAAGTAATAATAACAAGTGATAACCCAAGAACAGAAAACCCTTACAGTATAATCTCAGACATACTAAACGGCATACCTGATGAAAGAAAAAACAAAATAAAAGTTATAGAAAACAGAAAGGAAGCAATAAAAACAGCTTTAAAAGAAGCAATAAAAGGAGAGATAATAATAATTGCAGGTAAAGGACACGAAGAATACCAAATAATAGGTAGCGAAAAAATACCATTCTCCGATAAAGAAGAAGTAACAAAAAGTGAATACTTTTAGATCTTTCTAACTATAAGTTTTATACCATCAATACCAACAACTTCAACTCTTTCACCAACTTCAATACTTTCATCTTTTTTTTCAGATATGGCATTCCAATCGAATATACCGTTAATAGGAACATCTAGTTTTACCTTTCCCATTTTGCTACCCACTATAGGTTGAATAATCTCTCCTTTAATCCCAATATACTTAAAAACAGGATCTTCATTTTTAGAAACCTTACCTTTCTTTTGATAAAAGTAAGTAAAAACAAAAACTAAAGATAACACTAACCATGCTATAATTTGAACCTCAAGTGTCTTTAAAAGAAACAGAGTTAAAACGGAAACAAATATAGCAGAAACACCAAACCAAAACAAAATAAACCCCGGCAAAACAATCTCAAGAATCAAAAACAGAGTACCAATTGAGGCCCATATCCAATACTCAAGCCCAGGTGTACCCCCTATAACCCTCTCTATAGAGTTAGTGTAAGCTAAGTTAGTACTTACAACAGCAAGATCAAAAACACTCTCCATAAAACAAATTGTAAACTAACTTACATAACCTTTTCAAGAATTTTACGAAACTACCTCAAAACTTTGAAAGTAAACAACGCAAAGAAATAAAATTCTCTCAATGGATACAAGAAGGATAATAAATACCTTTATTGAACTAGTAAAGATAGATAGTCCATCACTTATGGAAGATTTCGTTTTTGAATACCTTTCGAAAAAATTCAGAGAACTAAAAGTAATATCCGAAATACAGGTAAACGGTGAGATAAAAAACATGATAGCATTTATAGAAGGAAACGATAAGACAAAAGATCCTATATTCTTTTGCGCTCATGCTGATACGGTAGAACCTGGAAAAAATATAACTCCTCTGATAGACGAAGAAAACGGAATAATAAAATCTGATGGTAAAACCATACTAGGTGCAGACAACAAAGCTGGAATAAGTGCCATGCTTGAGTTAGTTTACCACATAAGAGAAGAAAAAAATTCAAAATTTGGAGATATATACCTAGTGATAACTTCTGCTGAAGAGATAGGATTAGTTGGTGCTAAGGCTTTAGATGTTTCTAAAATAAATGCAAAGTATGGATACTGTTTAGATTCTCACGGAGACGTTGGAACAGCAGTAATAAAAGGAGCAACTCACTACAGATTCAAAGTTGAGTGTATCGGTAAATCATCACATGCAGGAATAGAACCAGAAAAAGGAATAAACGCCATAAAAATGGCAGCGTACATGATAGATAGATTACCATCAGGAATAATAGACGATGAAACAGTAATGAACATAGGTGAAATAAGGGGAGGTAAAGCAACAAACATCGTACCAGATAGTACAGTATTCGAAGGAGAAATAAGAAG
>CALFVP010000003.1 GCA_937928175.1 uncultured bacterium
TTATAAAAATACCAAAAACTCCCTAAAAAATTAAAAAATTGAATAAAACAAATATTCTTTTTGATAATATCAAACTATCATGAAAAATTTCCTAATCTCACTAACTCTATTACCATTGACCTTAATCACTTTTGCTCAAACAAACCAAACAGAATCAAACCTACTAACCTTCCCAAGTTCCCCAAAAATTTTAATATCAAAAACACCAGAAATAATAGACATAAAAAAAATAGACCTAAACAAATACATAGTAATTAACGAATTCGAAGCAATAAACGTAACATCAAAAACAAATATCTCAACAATAAAAATTATTGGTAAAATAAAAGTATTCCACAAAAATAAAAAACTAAAATGCAACAACCTAACAATATTCGTTGTAAACAACGAAGTTAAAGAAATCGTAGGAGAAGGAGAAATAAAATTTGTTGACGGTAAAGACCTATTTGAAGGTGAAAAGTTTTTTTACAACGTAAAAACAGGAAAAATTTCGCTATACAATGCAAAAACAAAGCTAGACGATCAATACTATTACGCTGATGTCATGAAACAACTGTCACCTACAAAATTTTTTTTTGAAAACGTATCTTTCACGAAAAGTGATTTGATTTTCCCAACTTACAAAGTAAACGCATACAGAGTATGGTACTACAAAGGAGATTACCTAATATCCTTAAATAACTCTTATCAAGTTGGTGCAGGCTCATTCCTTTACTTTCCAACATACTTTGAACTTTACAGGTACACAGATATATACACAGATTTCGGATTAGAAAAAACCATAGGACTGTACATTCAAAACACATTTTACTTAAAAGATTGGTTTGGTAAAAAATACATACCCCTGGTAAAAATAAAATTTGACCACTACGAAAGGTTAGGAGAATACCTCGGTTTTGAAATACCAAACGTAAACATAATATCAAACTTGTCAATAAGTGCAATCATAGACCTAGAATACGACAAAAAATACGAAAGTTTTAACAATACCATAGTTAACTACATAGATCAATACGGTAAAAATGAATATCTGGAGTACAGAACTTTTGGATGGTACTACAAAATAAACGCAAAATACAGTAAGTCAGGAACATCTATAAACTTTTCATCCGAAGATGTATACGATCCATACCTACCATCGAAATTCTCAGCAAGAAGAGAAAAATTAGATATACAGAAACTTATATTTCCATACGAAAACGTATTTTGGTCTTTACCTGGCCCTAAACAAGTAACAACAAGAAAATTAGATTTATCCTATCAATACGGAATTTCTTCATTGAACCTTGGAATAGAATGGGTATACAAGTTAAGAAGCGGTATAAGTACAACAAACACAAACAGTTTCGGAGTAGTAGTAATAGAAAACAAAACAAACAGATACAATAACGACTACTACAGGTACGAACTTCAAAGAATATCAGGTCCCTACATATCATATTCAGCAACCATAGGCGAAATTTTCTCATTCTCCCTGGAAGATAAAACCACAAACATATCAACAAATTTCCAAACAAGTAAATCAAAATCTATAACCAACGAAAGAGAAATAAAAAAAGTATCCTTTGAAACAGATATTTTCATAATCACAACAAATACTATAACCAATATAACCTACCCAGAAAAAGAAAAAAACTCAAAAACCGAAACAAACTCAATACCACTAACAAACGTAATACAAACAATAACAACAAACTTACTAATAAACACTAACCAATTGAAAAAACAAACAAAAGAAGAAAAAACACTCAATTTAACAACAAACATCTCTTCAATAAAATGGTTAAGATTCAATACAACAACTTCTGCAAACATATCAATAACCCCTCTATCAACGTTTAGAATAGAAGACGGAACACCACTAGAAGATACATTCACCCATAGAGAAAACGTAACAGTAAACCTAAACTTTTTTGGGCTAAACGATACAATCTCAATTTCATCATCGCTAGGAATACAAAATAACAACGTATGGACAAGAACAGAAAACCCTCTAAGAAAAAAACAAGATGACTTAAATTCAATAGCAACACTAAACTTAAACAATAAATTAGCAATAAAAACAACACTTTTTGACAAAACAATACTAAAATCAGATCCACAAATATCATTTTCACATAACCTATCCTACAGAATAACAAGACCAACTCTCTTAACACCAGACGAAGATCCTTACTACCAAAACATAACATTACATAACATAGTAACAACATTTCTTTTAAAAGTTTTTGATTTATCAATAATCTCAAACGATATTTTAAAATTCTTAAACTTTTCATCTGTAACCGTATCATCAAGCGTAAGTTACAATTTACTTTATCTCAAAAACGAAATAAAATACCTAAACTCACCACACTACTGGACAAACAAAATATCAAACCCAATTTCTATAAACATTTCATTCGGACCAATAGCAAACTACACAGTATCGTACAAAATAAAACTATCCAACGATAACGTAATACTAGATCCCATTAGAGTATCAATTTCCGGAGGAATAACGATAAGAGACATAATATTAAACAGAGTAATACAAAAACTTAACTACATAAACACCAGTTACAGCATATCATTCGATTACGTAAATCCCATAAACAACAGTATAATCCTAAACTTATCACTAGGAGGTATAATAAACGAATACTGGAGTTTTGCAATATCAACATCCATCGTAAACACCAAAATATACAAATACGTACCAGAATACGCCCAAAGGTACAATACCCCCTACGTTGACCCTCTTAAAGATATAATTGACTCAATAAACGTATTCGATATAAACGCATTAAAAAGAACTAACTTCAAAAACAAAGGAGTAAGTTTATCTTTACAAAGGGATTTATACGACTGGGTAGCATCAATAAGCGGAGGAATAAGACTTTACAAAGATGAAATAAGAAACTTTGCTTTCTTTGAACCATTCGTAAAGTTTGAAATAACATCTAAAAAGAACATAGGTATAAACGTACCACCAATACAACCAGAACTGTATAGATTGTTTGAATAATTAAACTAACATTTTTATCTTGTTAGAGTAAATAAAATCAGAAAAAGAGGAAATAACTATTAAATCATCTATACTGTTAATGAACTTTTTATTGTTAGGTAAATTGAGAATTTTTCTTAAATGTTTAACAGGAATTTCTTTTAAAAGTTTTTGTAAAATGAACTTGTTACGTATTTTAGGTTTATAATCAATCAAAACAGCGTTCAATTTTAGAAATTTAGCAGTTAGAATATCATTTTCAATAGAATTACCTAAAACTAAAACTTTATTTTCTGGAATTTCTTCCTCTTCAAGTATCCTCTGAAGCCCCCTTTTTGAAGGTTTTTGGTATATAACGGGAAACTCCACAACATCACACATAAGAGACGAAACGTTATTACATATAGAGTAAAACCATATTTTTGAAAAAGAATCTTCACTAAACTCCTCACCGTTATCACTACAGACTGAAAAACTATCTTGCAAACAGTATACATCGTCAAAATACTTATCTATATCCAAAAGTTTTAACCTTTGTTTTACTACTCTTGAGGTAGAATTAGTAAAACCTATAACACTACCACCATTTTCCTTAACAAAACTTAAAAAAGATAAAGCACCTTGCACAAATTTTAAGTACTTTAACCTAGATTGGTTAAAACGAATTCTTAAGGAGTTAATAAAAGAAACCTTCGATGTTACATCCCCAAAAACCATAACTTTATTACCGTACTCTTTCAAAACCTCATTAGCAATATACAAATAGTCATTACAAGAAAAAACGTAATTCTTTAGTTTACTTATAAATTTATCTATAAATTCATCCTTGTTTAACCCAAAATTCTCATTCACAAAAACAGCCATAAACTCAATCATATCCAAATAATAGTTAGAAAAATCGTATATAACATTGTCTAACTCAGTAATGACATAAAACTTTCTATCCCGCATATATTCCCCTACCTTACTAAAGCAAAAAAACCTACCCTTCAAGGTATTTTAAAAAAGAAAATACAAAAAAAACAAACATAAACACAAAAACATACTCAAAAATTCAAATTCACAAAAAAAATCGTTCATAATATCAAAATGAAGTTATGGGAAAAAAAACAAACCAGAATTTTAAACCAAGTTGAGGAATTTGAAGTAGGAAAAGACCATATATACGACAGAGAAATAGCAATTTACGATGTCAAAGGCACAATAGCACACGCAAAAATGTTAAACAAAATTGGTATACTATCAGATACAGAAACTAGAAAACTAACAGTCGAACTAGAAAACTTGTACGAAAAATTCAAAAAACAACCACCTAACTTAACAAAAGAAGATGAAGATATTCACACATACATAGAAAATTACCTAACATCAATACTGGGCGATATCGGAAAAAAAATACATACAGCAAGAAGCAGAAACGACCAAGTACTAACAGCAATAAGACTATACGAAAAAGAAAAAATCCAACAGATCATAAGCCACATTGACAAAATACTCAAAAAGTTAAACAAAATTTCAAACAAATTCAAAGGTAAACCATTCATAGGTTACACACACCTAAGACAAGCAATGCCAACAACAGTAGACACATGGATAGAATCTTTAATAGAAGCTTTGGAAGATGACAGGAAATTACTTAAAACAGCTTACGATTTTATAAACAGAAACCCTTTAGGTAGCGGAGCAGGATACGGCACACCAATAAAACTAGACAGAGAATTAACAACCAAATTACTAGGTTTCTCAGATTACATCAAAAACCCAATATACTGCCAAAACACAAGAGGTAAATACGAATCTATGCTACTATTCGCTATATCCAACATAGCAGGAGACTTAGCAAGGTTTTCAAACGATGTAATAATATTCTCATCAGATGAATTTGGTCTAATTGAACTTGAAGACAGCATAACAACAGGAAGTAGCATAATGCCACACAAAAAAAACCCAGATGTCTTTGAACTAACAAGAGGAAAATTCAAAAAATTACTAGGAGCACTTATATCAACAATGAGTATAACTTTTTCACTACCAAGTGGATACAACAAAGATCTACAAGAAACAAAAGAACTCGTAATCGAAAGCATAAACGAAATAATAAAAAACCTAGAAATTTTCGAAATAGTAATAGACTACATAAAAATAAACGAAGAGAAAATACTTTCAAAAGCAACAAAAGAAATATTCTCAGTAGACATAGCATTCGAAATAATGAAAGAGTTTAATTTACCATTCAGAGATGCCTACAGAAAAGTAGGTGAAATAATAGACGAATTAAGAAAAAACAATATCCAACTTGTAAAAGAAAAATTCAAAGACGAAATATCAAACAGAATAATTCATTTTCTTTCAATGGACATAAAAGACCTATTCAAAACATTCTTACCAAAAAGAAAATAATTAGAAAACAAACAACAAAAACAATAATAATTAAACCAGTATGGTAAGAATTTTACCGCTTCTTTTTCTCACACTCCTACTACAAACTAAAGGCACACCACAGATAATATCAGAAGTATACACCTACAAAAATATCCCAATAATCATAAAACTATCACTAACCGAACAACAAAAATCAAAAAAAATACAAGAGAAAATATTCCAAATCATAACCAACCAAATATACAACTACGAATACAACGAAGGAAGTTACATAAAAAACGTAACCGAAAGTGCATACAGAAAACCAACCAAAATAGATAAAGACCTATCAACACTTTTAAGCAAAATACTTTACTACAACTCGCTAACCAAATCCATAAGCCCAACAATAGGATACCTTATAGACATCTGGGGATTTGAAAGTGAAAAATTTTACATACCATCTCCTGAA
>CALFVP010000004.1 GCA_937928175.1 uncultured bacterium
ATAGATATCGATAAATCAAAGAGTATTGAGATGGATGCAAAAGTTATGAATGGTATTGTGTTATTTGCAATTGTTACAGTTAGTAATACAGTTGCTAAAATTAAAATTATTGCGTGGGATACAAAATTAACGATGAGTAAATTTTTTTCATTTGTGTTACTTGGACTGTAGGTTAACAATGTTACTAATCTTAGAGTTGGTATAGTTATTATTCCTATTCCTAAAATTAGTAGTAGAGTGGATGTATCAAATTTGTTTAGGAACATCCTTAAGAATAAGGCTATTTCAAATATTGTTGTTATTACTAAATTGATAAAAAAGATATTGTATACCTTGGGGTTTAAGTTTTCTTTTTCACTCATACAGTTTGATAATAATTATTGAATGATTGCTTTTTCAAGAAATTTTTAAGGTTAGTGGTGTTATTTAAAAAGTTTAGTTTTGAAGTAATTTATTGTTTCTTTTAATCCTTCCTCTAGTGGTACTTTTGGTTCCCAATTTAGTTTGGTTTTTGCTAATGTTATATCTGGTTTTCTTACCTTTGGATCATCTTCTGGTAATGGTTTGTATACTATTCTTGATTTTGAGTTTGTCATTTTTATTATCATTTCTGCAAGTTCTATGATTTTGAATTCTCCGGGGTTACCTAGGTTTACTGGTCCTCTAAAGTCATCTGGAGATTCCATCATTTTTACTATTCCTTCTATCAAGTCTGAGATATAGCAAAAACTTCTTGTTTGTGTTCCGTCTCCGTAAACTGTTATATCTTCTCCTTTTAGTGCTTGTACTATAAAGTTACTTACAACTCTTCCGTCATCTTCTCTCATTCTTGGGCCATAGGTGTTGAATATTCTTATTACTTTTATTTTTATATTGAATTTTCTCCAGTAATCGAAAAATAGGGTTTCTGCTGCTCGTTTACCTTCGTCGTAGCAAGCTCTTGGGCCTATTGGGTTTACGTTACCTCTGTAACTTTCTTTTTGTGGGTGTTCGAGAGGGTCTCCGTAAACTTCGGATGTTGAGGCTTGCATTATTTTTGAATTAAAAGATTTTGCAATTTCTAACATATTTATCGATCCCAGTATATTTGTTTTTAGTGTGAATATGGGGTCATACTGGTAATGTGGTGGTGATGCTGGAGAAGCGAAATTGTATATTTCATCTACTGTTATACTTAGTGGATTTATTATATCGTGTGTTATAAGTTGGAATTTTGGATTGTTTAAAAGGTGAATAATGTTATCTTTTCTTCCTGTAAAGAAGTTATCAATGCATATTACTTCGTTTCCTTCTTTTAGTAATCTTTCGCATAGGTGACTACCAATAAATCCTGCTCCTCCTGTTATTAAAATCCTTTTACTCATTTTTGCCTCTTTTTATATTTTCTTAAAGTGGGTTAATGGGGGTTTACCTATTGGGTAAACGTTGAATCCTATCGAGTAAAGTAGTTTATGATCTAAAATGTTTCTTCCATCAAATACGAATGACGGTTTTCTCATAAGTGAATAAATTTTTTCGTAATCAATTTGTTTAAACACATCCCATTCTGTAAGTACTGCAATAGCATCTGCGTCCTTTACTGCTTCGTATGGGTCTTCAGTGTAGTTTACTATTCCTTTCACTCCTTCTAGGTCTTTTTTAGCATTTTCTAATGCTTTAGGATCTACTATGGTTACAATCGCTTTTTCTTCAAGTAGTTTTTTTACTACTGTTATTGCTGCACTTTCTCTTGTATCGTTTGTGTTTGCTTTGAATGCAAACCCAAAAACTGCTATTTTTTTATCTGCTAAGGTACTTAACATTTCTCTTATCATGTTCGTTACGAATCTATTCTTTTGGTATTCGTTTATTTCTACAACTTTTAGCCAATAATCTGCTACTTCATTGAGTCCGTAAGTTTTACATATGTAAACGAGGTTTAAGATGTCTTTTTTGAAGCAAGAACCTCCAAATCCTACGCTTGCTTTTAGAAATTTGTTACCTATTCTGTTGTCAAGTCCTATGTTTTTTGATACTTCTTCAATATCTGCACCGACTTTCTCGCATAAAGCTGATAGTGCATTTATTGAAGATATTCTTTGAGCTAGAAAGGCGTTTGATGCTAATTTAGATAGCTCTGAACTCCATATGTTTGAGGTTATTATTTTTTCTCTTGGTACCCAGTTTGCGTAAATTTCAACAAGTTTTTCTCTTGCTTTTATTCCTTGAGGAGTTTCTTCTGATCCTATTAGTACTCTGTCGGGGAAAAGTAAATCGTTTATTGCGCTACCTTCCGCTAAAAACTCTGGGTTTGATAAAACTTCAAAGTGATACTTTTCTGAAACTGACAATACCCTTTTTATTTCTTCTGCTGCTCTTACGGGTACAGTACTCTTTTCTACTACTATTTTATCTCCGTTTGCGTATTTAAGTATTTGTCTTGCAGAACTCTCCAGGTACCTTAAATCTGGTGCCATTCCTTTACCTTCACCGTACTCTTTCGTTGGAGTGTTAACACTTACAAATATAATATTTGCCTCCTTTATTGCCGCTTCTATGTCGGTTGAAAAAAACAAGTTTTTCCCTCTTACTTCCTTTACTATTTCATCGAGTCCAGGTTCGTAAACTGGTAATAAATCTGAGTTCCATCTTCTTATTCTTTCTTCGTTTATATCAACTACTATTACCTTGTACTGTGGGCACTTGTAAGCAATCACTGACATCGTAGGACCACCAACGTAACCAGCACCTATGCAAGCTATTGTTTCCTTAAAACTCATCCTTTACCTCATTTTACCTTTTTGTTTTTCAAATTATGATGAATGATTCTCGATTGCGTTTACAAAAAGAAATTAGTAGTTTTGTTCTAATTTTGAAAGTTCGTATGCCTTTTGTGTATTCAGATTCCGTTTATCAAAAAATCCTTTCATGGTGTTTCGTAGGTTAAGTATACCCATTTTTTAATTCAGTTTTTAACGATTTTTCTAGTAAAGAGTAAAATGATGTGTAAAAGGTGTATTAGTATGTTTGTAAAGTCTATTTATACGATTTTTTGGTGTTATGGTTTTTAGGATTGAATATATTTTTTATTTACCTACGCAGAAGTTTTTAAATATCTTGTCCATTAGGTCTTCGGTTGTTACTTCTCCTATCATTTCACCTATGTATGATAGAGAATCTCTTACGTTTATTGCGATAAATTCTTCTGGCATTTTTTGTTTTGTAGCTTCTAAAGCTTCTTCTAGGGATTTTATTGTATCTTGTATTAGTTCTTTATGTCTTTCGTTGTTTGTAAGGATGTTATTAACTTCTGTTTCAACATCTCCTATTATCTTTTCTACTATTGTTTTTGTTAGTTTTTTTATACCTATACCTTTTTTAGCCGATACTATGAAATATTCTGTTGGTGTTATGTTGTTTTCTTTAAGTAAGTTTAGTATGTCATCTTTTCTTTTTAAGATTTTCTTGTTTTTTTCAATGTTGAAGGTATCTAGATTTTTTATGGGTTTTTTTGTTAATTTATCGATTTTGTTTAACACAACGAATATATTCTTCTCTTTAGCGTGATTTTTAATTGTTTCTATCACAGATACATCTTTTTTTGATATTTTTGTTGATATATCGAATACTAGTAATATTACATCTGATGACTTTATACTGTTAATGGTTCTTTTTATTCCTTCCTTTTCGAGTAGGTTTTTTGATTTTCTTATTCCTGCGGTATCTAGTATGCTTACTGGTACACCTTCTATTGAAGTGATTTCTTTTACAACGTCTCTTGTTGTTCCTGGAATTTTGGATACTATTGATCTATCTTCACCTAACATTGAGTTCATTAAACTTGATTTTCCTGAATTTGTTTTTCCCACTATACATATTTTTATTCCTTCTGTAAAGAATCTGCTATTCTTTGATTTATCAAGAATGTTTTTTAATTTTTTTATTACGTTTTTGATTGAGTTTTCAATGAATTCCCAATTTCTTTCTGCTAAATCTTCTTCAGGGTGATCTACTAAAACTTCCAAGTAGGCTAATAGGTCTAGTAATTTTTCTTTTATTTCGTTTACAATCTTTGATAAGTTTCCGTTGAGTATATTTCTGGATATTTTTAGGTTTGTTAGATTTTTGCTCATTATTAGGGAATTTACTGCTTCTGCTTGGATGAGGTCTATTTTACCGTTTAAAACTGCTCGTTTTGTGAATTCACCAGGCAAGGCCATTCTAAGGTTTTGATTTTTCAGTAGTTCTAAGATTTTAGTAACTATCAATGGGTTTCCGTGACAATTTATTTCTACAACGTCTTCTGCTGTGTATGAATTTGGTTTTCTCATCACGCTTACTAGTACATCGTCTATTTTTTCTTCTTTTTCATCTACTATGTACCCGTACAGTATGGAATGTGTTTTAGCATCTTTTAACTTCTTTTTACCTCTAAAGATTTTATCCACGCTTTCAATTGATTTTTCACCGGATACTCTTATTATACTTACAGCGGAATGTACATTTGGGGTTATTGGCGCATATATTGTATCTTCATCAAAGAAAATTTCTCTCATAATTCTATTATAGATGAATTAAACTGTTAGAATTAAAGTTTTTCGTATGGTTTTAAAAAATTTTCAAAATATTGAAAAATTAAAAATTTGTACTAAATTATTATATAGGAAATTAATAATTTTAATACACCCCCGATGGTCCCCAGCATCCCCTGGGGGCTTTCTTATTTTTTACTTTCTCTAACGAGTTTGTATACGTAAGCTATTATCTCTGCTATTGCATTGTAGAGTTCTGGTGGTATTTCTGATCTTATTCTTACTGACAATAGTGGTTCAACAACTTCAGATTTAACGATCGGTATGTTATGTTCTTCTGCTATTTGGAGTATTTTTTCTGCTAAAATTCCTACTCCTTTGGATATGACCTGTGGTGCATTCATTTCTTCTGGTTCGTATTTAAGTGCTACTGCTTTTTTCATTAAATACCTCCGTATATATATAAATCGGATTAAATCCCAACGCTTCAAGGTTTTGCTTAAGTTCTTCTTGGTACTTTACTGGTAAATATAAATTCCTTTCAGAAAAGAAATTTACAGTTAAGTTGTATCTGGTTGTATGTTTTTCGAATATTACTAAAACTTCAATATCTTCTATTTTAGTTGTCATAACTATTTTTTTAAACCCATCTTCGTTAAATTCTATTTCAGAAAACCATTTTTCTTTTCCTTCTATCCAAAAAATTCTAAATTCTTCTTCGTTTTTCGGGGATATTAAACTGTTTAGAAAAATTGCTATTTCTTTTTCTGATACTTTACCGCTTGAGTATTCTTTGAATAATGCTTCTACAATACTGAGGTATTTTTTCTCGTATTTAGGTTTATTCTTAACTATAAGTACTGAGATTAAATACGATGGTAGTTTATAGTTTTCTATGGTTCTGTAATGTTCTTTTACTATAGGTAGTGATAAGGTCATTAGTAGTTTCGTTATTAAATAGTTTTTTGAGGTTTTTGGTAATTCAAGTTGTTGTAGTATGTTAGTTATATCTTTTGAAAGTATTATGTCATTTCTTACTCGAATTATTAATTTGTCTTTTTCTTTTATTATTTCTCCAAAAAACGTATAAGAAGGAATTTTTCCTTCAACGTTTGCTCTTATTTTTTCTCCGTCTATGTTTACTATTGCTGTTTTACCAATTATGTTTATTACTTTTACAAGTTTTATTTCCATAGAAAAATTTTCGTAATTTTTTGGTAAGTTTGTTTTATAGAAATTGATATTTTCATAATTTTCTAAATATGGATAGAAAAGAGCTAATTGTTATTCCAATTGGAATTCTATTCTCGTTTGTTGTTGCTTTAGGTATCTTTGTGATGTTTTTTGATGTCTTTAATGTTTTTGATCTTTTTAGAAGTTTGTCTTACTTTTTTGTTATTTCTGTTACTGTAAATTTCATTTTGGGAGTAGTGATTTTGCTTTTGAAGTTTGGTGGTAGTGTTTACAGTGTTGGGGTATTTATTGGTAATTTATCTTTTCTCTTTTTACCCTTAGTTTTTGGCACTTTGGATTTTAGAATTTTTGCTAAAGTGTTTTTTATTGAAATTTTTTCTTTTGTTTTGTTTCTTATGTTTGTTGATTTGCTTGGTATTCACACGATTCAAAGAAAATATAACTTTTTTAGTTTAATTTTTTCAAAGATTTTTGTTTTACTTGCTTTTACTTTGTTTGGGACGTTTTTGTTTTGGGAGGTTAGGTTTTCTGTTATTGCTTTGATTAGTTTAGTTTTTGGTTTTGTGTTACTGGAAATTAAAAGAGTTTTAGCAGTTAGTGGGCGTTTTAGTAACGTTGGCGGTGATTTGATACTTGATCTGCATAGTAAAAGTATTTCTACACTTAAAAGAGAATTAGATAACAGCTCTTATTTAGTTAATGCTTTACAATTGCAATTGGAGGTTTTGTCTAATTTAAAAAAAGAAATATATTCAAAAATTGAGTTTATTAAAGGTAAAATTTCTAATTGTATTTCTTCTCTTGATGATTACAGTTTTAGGTATACCGATTTAGAGGAGAATATTAGTAAGTTAGTAGCAGATTACTCAACTCACCTTTTGAGTATAGAGTATTACCTTTCTAAGTTTAAGGATACTTTAAGTTTGGCTAACAAAACTATTAATTCTTCGTATGACAGAATTTCTTCAAAAGTGCAGAAAAAAAATGAAATTGTAGAGGTTTTTAGTCAAGTAAAGCTCGTGTTGGATTCACTTTTGACAAAGGTTGATTCAATTATTGGTATTTTATCTGAAGTTATTGTAAACCAGGTTTCAATGTCTAAGAATGTGAATTTAATATTCGATGAACTTGGTGCTCTCAGTGTTATATCAACGAATATAGAGATAGAGTCTTTGAAGTATAAAGGTACAAAAACTATGGGAACTATGATTTCTGAGATAAATGGTATTAGTAGCAATATAAAAACTTATGCTAGTGAGTTGTTAAGTTTGTACAATAAATTTAAGGATATTTTTGATTATCTTGGTACTACTTCTCAAAGTTTGTTAAAACATTCAGATAGGATAAAGTATAACGTTTTACTTGTTGGTGAGACTGTAAATGATATTTTAAGTTTTTTTGGTGATGAAGTTTCGGAAATTTCCAGTTTGGAAGCTAAATTTGATGAAATGAGTAATTTTATTTCTTCCATGTACGCACAATTGAAACAATTTAGAGAGTTTTTAGAAAAGATTTCAGAAGCGGTTTCTATGATTTCTGATATTAAAAGAATGCTAGAAATGATTAAGGTTTCACTTAACGATGTTTTTATCGTTATTGAAGATTTACAGCAAAATGTTTCAGAAAGTTAAGATTTTTGCAAAGCCTGATACAATTTCTTTTGTTTTGTCTGAAGATGCAAGTTACTTTGTAATATTTGATTATGAGGGTAGGTTAAATTTTATTTTAAAAGATGTAAGATCTTACAGAAGAAGTTTTGATAATACTTTTTTGTGTGGTGATTTATATTCATCTAGGTTTCGTTTTTTGAGTGATGAAGAGGGTAATAGCGTATTTATAGAGTTATACAGTCTTATTAAAGGTATTATTGTTTCTGGTGATTTTGAGATTTACTATACAGGAGGTAAACAAAATGACGTTTTAGAGGTTTTTGAGAAGATTTCAAATTTTGATTACACTTACTTTTTGGAAGATGCTCTTAGGTTTAGAAGTGTTTATAAACCTATAACTGTTTTACCGCCGGACCAGTACTTATCACTTTATATACCTTTAACTGAGGGTTGTTCTTACAATAAGTGCAGTTTTTGTAATCTTTACAGGGATAGAAAGTTTAGAATCAAGGATGAGGATGAGGTTGTTCTGATGGTTAAAGGTATTTTAGATTATTTTAGAAAAAGTCTTCTTACAAGAAAAGGGGTATTTTTAGGGGAAGGAAATGTTTTTGTTGAGAATACTTATAAAATTGTTAATGCTATAAAGAGAATAAAAGATTTGCTTAGGGAGAGTGAGTATATAAAGTTTGATATAGATAATTGTTTTTACGGTTTTATGGATACATTTCATACCAGAAAGACAAAAGAAGAGATGAGGTTACTTAAAGAATCTGGGGTTAGGAGGGTTTACATTGGTTTAGAGACAGGTGATGATTTTTTACTATCCAACGTACTTTTAAAGCCTTCAAGCTCGAAGGATGTTTTGAACGCAGTTAGAAGTATTAAGGAAGTTGGTATGAACGTTGGAATTATAGTTATTGTAGGGGTTGGTGGTAAGAAATATAAAGATGTGCATTTTAATAAAACGGTTAGTCTTATAAGCAGTATGGGTTTAACTGAAGGTGATATTGTTTACCTTTCTCCTATTGTTGAGTATGAAAATTTACTTTATAAGGATATAATGGATAAAAATGGTATTGAGAGGTTAAGTGAGGATGAAATGAGAAATGAAATATTTAGGTTTAAGAAATCTTTATCTCTGATACAAGGGGTAAAAGTTCCCATTTACAGAGTTGATAGATTTTTGTATGCGTAATTCTTAAACTTTTCTCTTATTCTTTTTAAGCTTACGCCCACGTTACTTACACTTAAATTTAGCAGTTTACCTACATCTGAGTATCCGCATAGAGTGTTTAACTTTTTTAGTTTCTCCATTTTGGTTTTAGTAGGTTTTTTATTTATTGATTCTATTAGTTTTTTTCTTTTTATGTACTTTTTGTTTACGTTTTTGTATATTTCTTCGTACTCGTTTATAACTTGCTGTATAGGTTTACCTGTGTATTTTGATATCAATTTTAAGTCTTCTGGGGTTAATTCAAATATGAAAGTTTTTATTATGAGCTTTGAAAACTCATCGAGAGTGTTGAAAAATTCAATTGATTTCTCGAGGTTGACGTTTTCATCTTCTTTTAAATCACTTAGCAGGTAAAGTATGTTTATGTTTGATAGTTCTGATTCGTATATAACTTTCAAAGTTTTCCTTTTGGTTATTAAGAAGTTTTTGAAGCTATTTATCAGTGAAGCTGTTAGGTATGTTGTAAATTTGTACCCTTTGTCTTGGAAGTTTTTTATTACGTTTTCAATTCTTTCTATGAAGTATATATAAAATTCTCCGGCTTCGTCTAATTCCCTATTGTACATTATTATTGGGAAATTGTAGACGTAAATTGATATTTCTTTTATTATGGTGTTTAGTATAGAGTTGTTTCCTTCTTGGTATTCCAATATTAACTTTTTGATTTTATCTTCATCTATTTTGTTCATTTTCATCTTTATTTTAACTTATTATACGTTCTACAATTTTACAGGTTTGTTTACCTTCTTTCACGTCATGTACTCTTACTATTGAAGCTCCGTTTAGTAGTGCTATTGTGTTTAGTGCAATTGTACCTGTTAATCTTTCTTCAGGTCCTATTCCGTTTAAGATTGCTCCTATCATGGATTTTCTTGATA
>CALFVP010000005.1 GCA_937928175.1 uncultured bacterium
CATTACCTTTATATAGTTAGTATTGGTAGGATAAGGATTATCATATTGATTGTAAAGAAATCCTTCATTATTTACATGTACCCAATTATCATCCATGTTCCATTCTAGTATTGGTTTTACGTTGTAGCTAGCACCTGTCAAAGATGGAACATTGGTAGTGTACAATCTATTGTATGATCCAATCCAATACCCCCACTGACTATGAGGAGTTGTATTAGCATCATTGCTAACATTATCCGACATTCTCATCATATCGTAAAATACTATCTGATCAGGAAAACGAGTATAATTAGGAGAATTATTGTTTAAATTAGAGTAAACTGCAAGAATTATTGACATAGAAGCAGCATGACGCCTTGATTCAGGATTAGCGTAAAGAGGTCCGTAATTACCATAACTAGGATCACCATCTTGTGGATCTATTTGAGCAGCTTTTCTCAATATTTCAAATCCAAAAGGTTTATAGGGGGTAGCATTCCAAAGTTTATTTGTAAAACCTACAAACGCCCCAACCCAGGTACCTAAACCATCAGTTGATGAAGCATTAACAACTCTCCTATCAAAAACTAAGTTACCACCAGTAAAATTTACACTTGCCTCTCTAACACTAGCTCCGTACGATGGAAAAGTACCATCTCTACCATACCAAAGACCACCATCTATTCCAGTAGCAACGTACCACCATCCTGAAGGAATAGTAGAAAACGGTTCAAAATAATAGTAAGATTCACCAAAACCAATACCAACAAAAATAACAAAAAAAGCAAAAACAAAAAATACCAACCTAACTACCAACATACTCCCCTCCGTAAGTATTATATATCGTAAACCAGCAATATGTAAATAAAATCATAATTACTTTCTTTGCAAAAATAATACCAAAAAAATACTATCTACCATAACACTTAATAAACCACATAATTACTAGCAAAAACAACATATACCCCCGGAAACTGCAAAACTTTTAGTTTAAGAATGTGAAAAAATTTTACACTAGTTTTGAAAAATTTTCACATTTTTTTGAATGATAGTAGTTACAGTAGTTTAGAAGTGGGCAAATTTTACATTTTGTTGTTTTTTTAAGACAAAAATTTTTTCCAATTTCAACGAAGCCTGCATGTAAAACTTTCATAAGGTTAACGAAAATGTTAATTAAACCATTTTTTACCTTGTATTTAGGTATAAGTGAGGATAATTTAGTAAAAAATCTCAAGTTTTTAATTATAACCAATTCAAGGTAGTTTTTTATAAAGTCATAGTGTTTAACTTTAGAAAAGTTTTCACTGAATATTCTATTTACTATTCTAACTGTATACGAATCTACCACAAACGATGGTAATTCCATAGAGTAAAGGAGAATGCTATCTACTGTTTCTTTTGCTATTCCTTTTATTTTCATAAATTCATTTCTAAACTCTATAACTTTTTTAAGTCTATCGACTAAGGATGAATTTGAGTTTAGTATTTTAGATTTAAGGTAATTTTTAGCTTTTCTAAAGTCTTGGTAGTTTTCTAAAATGTATTTAGAGATATTCAATAAAGTTTTTGATTTTGAATTATAAAATCCTGAAGGTCTTATAAGGTTTTTCAATTCTTCTAAAGGCAAACTTACAATTCTTTCCAATTTTAAACTTCCGACGAAGTTCTTTAAGTTATGCAAGGATTTTAAGACGTTTTCCCATTTTGTGTTTTGAGCAAGTATGGATGAAATAATTATTTCACTCTTATCCTCAAAATAAGGCCACCAGTCAACGTAATTTGAATATACTTTAATTATCTTACTTATTAAGGTTTTAAAGTTTTCTTCACAGAAAAGCATTTTTGTTTACAATTGTTCTTTTTTTACACTTACTTTAATTTTTCTCTTTACCGAATCATCCCTAGTTATATCTTCAGTATTTAGAAGAAAGTTAAAGTACCTAGCTAAAACAAAAAGATAATCGGAAAGCCTATTAAGAAATTTTATTATTCTCTTATCCACATTAGCTTTGAAAGAAAGTTCAACAGCGGATCTTTCAGCTCTTCTACAAACGCACCTAGCAACATGTGCAAAAGATGAAAGTTTACTACCACCCGGTAGTATAAACTTTCTAATAGGTTTTAGCTTACTCTCAATATAATCGATCTCTTTCTCTATTTCTAAAACCCAACTGTCAATTTCATCAATAACCATACCAATCACAACAGTCCCTGTATCAAATAGTTTATTTTGAATAAACTTCAAAAACTCTAAAATTCTATTTCTTTCATCCATACTTTGAACATCATCAAGATGAGAAATTATAACACCTATCCAAGATGTAAGTTCATCTATCTCACCGTAAACCTTTATCCTAAGATCATCCTTTCTAACTTTAATACCCCCTAAAGTAAAAGTCTCTCCCCCATCACCTACCTTTGTATATACCTTTAACTTGTTATTATATAACTTGTTATTATATAACTTCACTTGGTTATTATAATAAATCCACAATTTAAAATTCATAATTTACAATTCACAATTTACAAATCTACATTCAACACAAAAGTACACAACCCCCCATCCCTCATTGAAAACCTCCCAACCTTTGAGAAAGGTTTTTACCTTTGAGAAAGGTT
>CALFVP010000006.1 GCA_937928175.1 uncultured bacterium
GGTTGATAACAATATAAAATTAGTGATTAAGTTTGCTTCGAGGTTTAAAGTTCGTGAAGATATTTTCATTGATTTAATAAATGAGGGGTGTTTAGGTATAATGAGAGCTATAAAATCTTTCGATCCTTCCAGAAAGATTAAATTTAGTTCTTATGCTGGTATATGGATAAAGCATAGCATTCTTAGTTATATTTATTCAAACTCATTTGTTAGGATTCCTACTAGGAAGAAAAGGATATTTAAGTATATTGAAAGTAAATTAAAAAATTGGGATTTGAGATTTTCGGCTGATGAGATAATTAATAACAGTGGTATTTCTTTGGATGAGTATAAAAATATCAGTTCTTCTTATGCTGTTGCATATTTTTCAGATTTAAGCGATGTGTGTTTTGAATCTATTCCTGGTAACGATAACGTTGAAGATGTTATTACTAAGGATTCTGTTGTTGAAGTTATTAGAGATAAATTGTCAAAGTTATCTCCTAAAGAACAGTTTATACTGGAGCATAGGTATGGTATCAATGGTAAAAGTGTTATGAGTCTTAGCGAGATTGCAAAGATTTTTGACTCTACTCCTGAAGGGATAAGGTACATTGAGAGGTTGGCGCTTGGAAAGTTGAAGAGAATGTTGGAAAATGAGAATATTCTTTAAAATTCTTCGTACATTTTGCTTATGATTATATCTTTGCTTTTGGAATATTTTCCTTGGTAAGTTTTGGTTATTTTTCCGTTGACGCTGCAGTAATATATTTGGCATATTTCTATGAATGGATAAATTATTACAGGTTTTATTACTGATATTTCGAGTGTCCAGTATCCTTCAAATCCAATATCTCCAAATCCTGCTGTTGTGTGTATTGATATTCCTAGTCTTCCTATACTCGATCTTCCTTCAATCATTGGTACGTAGTTTTTTGTTACAGTGTATTCTAATGTTCTTCCTAAGTAAAGTTTACCAGGTTCTAGTAGTAAACCATTTTCTGGTATTACTATTTTTTTGTAGTTAGTTGGTTTTTTAATGTCAAGTACTTCATCTGTAAGTTCCAAAAGCTCATTGTGCAAACGTAGGTTGTAAGAATTTGGGTTTAGAAGTTTTTCATCGAATGGTTCTATTACTATATTCCCTTTTTTTATCTCTTCTATTATTTTTTGAGATGTTAGTATCATTGTTTTCCTCGGGTTTTTGTATTTTATTTTGAGTATTTTTACATTTTAGATGCTAATTTAGTTTTTTATTTGTTATTTTGGTGTTTTCTTGTAAATAATTTTCAAAACTGTGGGGGTTAAAATGGTGAAAAAGGGTAATTTTTATCTTGTTATTCATGGTCATTTTTATCAACCTCCTAGGGAGGATCCTTATACAGGTGAGATTGATCTTCAAGATTCTGCGTTTCCTTGGCATGATTGGAACGAAAGGATTACAGAAGAGTGTTATACTTCAAATGCTTTTTCTAGGGTACTTGATAATTTTGGTAGAATTCAAGCTATAATAAACAATTATGAATACATAAGTTTTAATTTTGGTCCTACACTTCTTAGTTATCTTGAAAAGTATCATAAAAAAACGTACGAGAGGATTTTGGAGGCTGATTTTAAGAGTAGGGAAAGGAATAATGGGCATGGTAACGCTATTGCTCAAGGTTACAATCATATCATATTACCTTTGGCATCTGATAGAGATAAGATTACTCAGATAGAGTGGGCTATTAAAGATTTTGAAAAAAGGTTTGAAAGGGAACCTGAGGGGATTTGGCTTCCTGAAACTGCAGTTAATGATTTTGTTGTCCAATTCCTTATACAGTACGGTTTAAGGTTTATAATTCTTTCACCTCATCAAGCGGAAAAAATTAGACCTTTAAACGGTAAAGATTGGATAGATGTTTCTAAAGGTAATATTGATTTTTCTGAACCTTACGTTCTTAGAGAAGCTAACGGTGAAATTTTTGTATTTTTTTACAATGGTCCTCTTTCTCATGCCGTTAGTTTTAATCATTTGCTTAGAAGTTCAGAAGGATTTAGAGATTCTATTCTGTCTTACAGGAATCCTAACAAGGATGATTTTTTCTTATCCATTGCTACTGATGGAGAAGTTTACGGTCACCATGAGCCCTTTGGTGATATGTGTCTTTCTTCTTTGATATACAGAAACCAATTTGAACGTAACTTCGTGTTTACTAATTTTGGAAATGTACTTGATATTATCAAACCTAGGTACGAAGTAGTTCTTAAGAAAGGAAATAATAATCTTGGTACATCTTGGAGTTGTTTCCATGGAGTTGATAGATGGTATAGAGATTGTGGTTGTACTACAGGATCTCAACCGGGGTGGAATCAATCTTGGAGGGAACCTTTAAGAAATGCTCTTGATTACTTGAGGGAAGAAGTATACGTTTTAGCAGAAGAACAAATTTCAGACCTTCTGAATAATGTCTGGAAAGCAAGAAATGATTATATTGACGTTGTGTTTGTAAGATCTTCAAAAAAACCGAGTGAGTGGGAGGATGTAATAAAAAATTTTATTGACAAGCATAAAAAAAGAGAGCTTTCTAATGATGAAAAAGTGAAAGTTTTGAAGTTTATGGAAGCACTTTACAATGAAATGCTTATGTATACAAGTTGTGGTTGGTTTTTTGCCGATATATCAGGTATTGAGACTGTTCAAATAATGAGGTATGCATCTTATATTTTCACTTTATTAAAAGAGTATTTAAGACCCGAAGTTAAAGAGAAATTCCTTAATATACTATCTAAAGCTAGAAGTAACGTAAGAGAATTTAACGATGGGAGATGGATTTTTGAAAATTGGATAGAGAAGTATAAATTTGTGCCTGAAAAGGTTTTGTCGCAGTTTATATTGTACAAGTTCCCTATAGGTGATGATAATATTTTATCTTCCGAGGATTACTATTATTACACAATATCTGCTAAAAACCCTTCTTCGGTAGAAGCTGATGGTTTTAGAATATTCTATGGTTTTGCAGATGTTGTTAATAATATCACAACAGAAGAAGAAAGTTTTATCTACTATATATTTGTATCTTTTTCAACAGGAGAAGTACATATATACGCAAAAGAGTATATATACGAAGGTATGGAAAGCTATATAAGTAAATTGATAAAAGAGCTTCCTTTTAATAAGGTTAAGAAGTTCTTTGATGATTGGTTTTCTGGAGGATTTTCACTTATTGATCTAAAGTATGAAATTAGAGAAAAGTTACTTTACAGAATATTTGAAAATAACTTTAAGTCTTTAAGGATTATTTCTGATTTTGATGTTTTAGAGTATTTAAAAATAATAGAGAGTTATTCTCTTTTAGAAGTTAGGTTACCTAGAGAAGAGAGAATACTCATTTCGTATTTACTCAAAGAATTTATAGATAAACAGTCTTATCTTATTTCTCAAGGGAAAAGTGTTGATATTTCTATTTTATCGAGAATTATGAAAGTTATTAGGAAAAATAACCTTGATGTACCTATAGGTAGTCTAGAGAAATCTTTGTATGAATACTTTAAATCAAAAATTGGTGAAATTTTTTCTGCTCCTTCGGAAAATACTATAGAAGAAGTATCGCATTTTATAGAATTTATTTCAAAGAATGGAATATCTATTCCAAACAGGAGAAGTATAGAAAACGATATCTTTAATTATTTACAT
>CALFVP010000007.1 GCA_937928175.1 uncultured bacterium
TTACCAACCGATTTTTTACTTCCAAGGATAAATTATTAATTTTCTTCAATTCAGAAACAATATCAATAAGTTTATAAACATCTAAAGAAGTACCCAATTTAAGACTATCTATTTTGTCTTTCAAATCTTTAGGAATATCAACATTTTTTGATATACTTGACAATAAACTAACAACAAGGTTATAGATGTAAGAAAGTTCTTTATTATTCAATTCAAGTTTAGTATCAACATTTTTCCATAAAGTAAATTTTTCATTTAAACTTTTTTTAACTACAGAAATACTAAAATTACCTTTACTTCTATAAATTTCATCCAAAATGCTCCCTTTAACACTCTTTCCTGAAAAATTAACCTCTTTACCATAAACAAAAGATAAATCCTTTAGAAGTTCATAATCTCTAGTCTCTTGAGATTTAATCTCTTGAGATTTAATCTCTTGAGCTTTAAGCTCTTGAGATTTAAGCTCTCGAGATTTAATCTCTTGAGTTTTGAACTCTTGAGCTTTAAACTCTTGAGCTTCTAGCTCTTGAGTTTTGAACTCTTGAGTTTTGAACTCCTCTTTTAGCTCATAAGGTTTTAACTCACTGTTGTTTTGGTTTATTTTAGAGGTTAGGAGTTTATTAAAATTTTCGTTTATTTCTTCTTTGGGGGTATCAATTTTGTTTTTGTTGAATACACCGCTTGATGTTTCTAAATTAACGTTTAGAATATCTTTCTTGGTAATATTGACAAGATTCAATATATTCATATTACTATACTCGGAAGAAAATGGTAAACTTTAAAAGATACTTTAGAGGTTTGTGAAGAAATGGTAAAATATTTGTAATTGAAAAATTGAGTTTTGTTATGTATTAATAATAATATGAACATAAAGGTGCTTGAGAAGGTGAATGAATTTGAATGGGTGTACAATAAAAAAGGTGAGATGAATGCTGGGATAAGGTTTTTTTGCTCAAGGGAAGTTTTGGAAAACATGGATGATGCTGTTTTAGATCAAGCGATAAATGTATCGCATTTACCGGGTATAGTTGGGGATGTAATAATTCTTCCGGATTCGCATTGGGGGTATGGGTTTCCTATAGGTTCGGTGGCTAGTTTTTCTGAGGAAGGTGTTTTTACGGTTGGAGGAGTAGGGTTTGATATAAACTGTGGGGTAAGGACAATAAAAACTAACTTAAAAATTTCTGAAGTATCAAAAAAAGATTTGGACACTTTAGCAAAAAAGCTATTTGAAAACATTCCTGCGGGGCTTGGCAGAGAAGGTAACATAAAATTATCCAAAAAAGAGTTATTTAAAGTTTTAACTGAGGGGGTCAAATGGTGTCTTGAAAACGGATACGCATCAAAGGAAGATATTGAAAACATAGAGGAAAACGGTACAATAGAAGGGGCAATACCTGAATACGTAAGTCAAGAGGCAATAGAAAGAGAAAAAGGGCAATTAGGAACGTTAGGTTCTGGTAACCATTATTTAGAAGTACAAGTAATAGATGAAATATACAACAAAAGAATAGCCAAGATTTTTGGTTTATTTGAAGGACAAATAGTAGTAACGATACATTGTGGATCAAGGGGACTAGGACATCAAATAAATACAGATTTTATAAAAACATTTTCCTTAGCTGTAGAAAAGTACAAGATACCAATAAAAGAAAAAGAACTAGTATGTGCACCAATAACCTCAAAAGAAGGTCAAATGTACTTTGGTGCAGTTAAATGTGCAATAAACTATGCGTTTGCGAATAGACAAGTTATAACTCACCTTATAAGACAAACATTTAAAAAAGTATTTAGAGACGCTGATTTAACTTTACTTTACGACATTGGACATAACACTGTGAAAGAAGAAATTCACATTGTAAACAATAGGAAAGAAAAAGTATACGTTCATAGGAAGGGAAGTACTAGAGGATTTGGTCCAAACTCAATAGGTATACCTGAAAAGTATTTAGAAACAGGTCAACCTGTAATAGTAGGTGGGTCTATGGGGTCTTCATCCTACATTCTAGCAGGTACAACAACATCAATGACAAAAACGTTTGGATCAACGGTACACGGTGCAGGAAGAGCACTATCCAGAAACCAATCTAAAAAGAATTTCCCTTACGAAGAGGTAATAAAACAATTAGAAAACAAAGGAATAAAAGTTATGTCAAGCTCAAAAGCAGGAATATCAGAAGAAGCTCCACAAGCATACAAAGATATAGATAGCGTAATAGAATCAATAACCCTGGCAAATATATCAACAAAAGTTGCTAAATTGAAACCAATAATAAGCGTAAAAGGTTAAACGTTATCTTCATTCCTAACTATTATAGAAGCAACTATTTCTTCACCAATCTTTTTAGAAACAAACTCTATAGCTTTATCACTTTTATACTCACCAGACTCTATAAACTTCTTACCTCTCTCAACAGCAGATGGTCTTATATCTGGTATATCCTTTATTGTGTTTAAAGCAATATCTCTGGCTTGTTTTTTCTGAAGAATCTGTTTAGCATCATCGGATATAGAAACTTCGTCATGAGAAATACCTGGGTTTAAGTTTATTTTCTCATGTTTAGCAGAAGACTTACTTGGCTTTATCGGCTCTGATCCACCAACTCCCCTTATAAACATAACAACACCTCTTTTTGTATTATCGGTATTATTATAAACGTTATTAAATTTATAATTCAATAACCACCTCAAATAGAAAAAAAAATCAAAACAGTATTAAACTAAAGATATGAACCTAATTGAAATTTTAATAAACTTTAGCACTTTACCTCTTATGTCTATCTCAATAATTTCAATAATTGGAGCAGCAATACTCATAGCATTAGAGAAAGAAATAAAACCTTTTTTAGTATTAGTGCTACTAATTTCTTTGGCACTATCAATATACCTACTATCAAACTTCTTACAGGGATTTTTTGGTTTCAACACTGGTGATATAGAAAGAATAGAAAACCACAAAAACATCATAATACTTTTCTCAAAAATAGAAATCCTATCGTTAGTACTTGGAATAGTATTCTTTTCAAACATTTCACTACTGTTTAACCCCAAAACATTCTCAAAGGTAAAATCAACAATAATAGCAGCATTGGGAATAATTATAATAATTCTAAATTTCACTTCTGATCAATTTTTCTTAAAAGATACTTTAAAATTAAACATAAACAAATACATGGGAAAAGAAGGACCATTATTTGACTTATTTACAGTTTACTTTGGAGCAACAATACTATTTGAAGTAACTTACTTACTCTTAATAAGAAATAGAATTGATCCAAAGTACAGTAACGTATACAAAACCGTGATGTATGGAATAATATCAATAATAGTTTTTGGAATCCTTGAATTACTTGAATTATACGATATTATATATATTTACCCTTACTCTCCATCACTTCTTGGTATAGGAATAACCCTTTTTTCTTTTACAATACTAATTGTACTTATAGATAGATACTCAAAAACTTTACTACTAAACGAAAAAATAACCGAAATAATTTCTGAATCAAACAAAAAAATAGAAAATAACGTAAAGGAAATCATAACAACAACTGAAAATTTAACAAACCAAATTGATTTAATCAATGAAAAAATCAAAGAAATTTTGAACCTACCAAATTTAACCGAATCTTTAATAAACAAAACAAATACTTCATTTCAAAACATGAAGGAAACAGTAGAAAGAATAAATCAATTCTCAACCCAAGAAATAGAAAAAACTTTAAACACGATAAACAATCTAAATCAGAAAATCAAAGAAGAAAAAACCCTAGAAAAGATTAAAAAAACCTTAAAGGAAGAAAAAAATATTGAATCAAACGTAAGGGATATACCATTGTCTTTAGTCTCAAAAAAACAACTACAAGTATTTGACATCGTAAAAGAATTAACTAAACTATCAATAATTTCAGAAATTTCAAACCTTATAAACAGCATCTTAGAATACTTAGAACAAAGTAAAGTTCAACTTGTAAACGCAATAATATTAGTAGAGAAAAACTCTCAAACAGAATTAAGTCCCATATCAATACTCTCAAACGAAATGTTAAACAAAGTAAAAAACGTTAGAGAAACAATTTCTAACCTACTAATACAGGAACAAAAACTTACTTCAATACAAGAAGAACTGAATAAATTAATCAACACCGAAAAGATAGAAAAAATAACTTCAAGATCGTTACTTGAGGAAACAAAAATTTTAGAAAGTATAGAAAAATTGGAAACGAAAAACGCAAACATAGAAAATCAAATAAAAAACCTTGGAAACGTATTAACTAAAATAACATCTTCAATTGATTCAATAAAATACAATACCGAAAATATGGAAAACAGTACAAAAAACTTATTTAGCATAGTACAAGAACTTCAAACGATATACGAGCAGCTTTCATCAATTACAAATACCGTAACAGAGTTAAAAGAAAACATAGAAAAGTTTAAAGAAGATCTAAAAGCCTTCACTTTAGAATTATCCATATAAAGCGACTTTTTCAACGAACTGATCGTAAAGGAATTTAAGCTCTTTCATTTTCAATTCTATTTGCTCTACCTCGTACTGTGTAAACAATTTCTCTATGTATTCCATAAGGTCAATTATCTCTTTGTACAAATCCCTATCGTAATCTTTTATTTTTGGTAGTTTTTCACTTATCGATGAAGATATTATATTGTACTTACTTTTAAGTATACCGACTTTTCTTATTTCTTCATCTTTAACTCTATTTTTTTCGCTTTCCTCTATTATTTTGTTAACTTCTTCTTCTGGTAAGATTACTCTGTCTTTTATTTGTATAGAATGTGATGCACCTGTTGTAAGGTCAACAGCGGATACGTTTAATATTCCGTCAATGTCAATTTCAAACTTTACTTCAATTCTGGGTTCACCTTTTTTAGCTTTTCTTATACCGGTAAGCTCAAATTTACCTAAAGAAATATTATCTTTAGCTAAAGATCTTTCTCCTTGAAGTATGTGTATTTCTACAGATTCTTGGTTATCAGTGACAGTAGTAAACACTCTACTAGCAGAGATTGGTATAGGTGTATTTCTGGAGATTATTGGCACGAATATTCCTCCGTCTATTTCAACTCCTAAAGAAAGTGGAGTAACATCTACAAGTGCAATTCCTTTAATTTCACCGCTTATAATTCCAGCTTGTATACCTGCACCTAATGCAACAACTTCTTCTGGTGAAACTGATCTTTCAGATTGAATTCCTAAATAACTTTCAACTCTTCTTCTTATGTAAGGAATTCTGGAAGAACCACCAACCATAAGAAGATGATGAATATCCTCTTTTTTAAGATTTGCATCCTTTATAGTTTTTTCAAGTAATTCTATAGTATTTTCAACGTAAGGAGAAATAATTTTTTCAAATTGTTCTCTTGTTATATTGAAAGTTAAATGTTTTATACTTGTCTCGGTAGCACTAACAAAAGGTACCACAACATCAACAGACTCTTCATCCGAAAGGTTTATTTTTGCTTTTTCAACCTCTTCATACAATTTTTGAAGAATAACTTTATCAGAAGATAAATCAACGTTTTCTTTCATTTTGTACTCTTCTATTATTGTATCAACGATAGCTCTATCAAAATCTTCACCTCCAAGAGTATTGTTTCCAGAAGTTGCCAAAACTTCAAAAACTCCTCCGTTAACGTTGAGTATAGATACATCAAAAGTACCACCACCCAAGTCGTAAACAACTATGTTTCTCTCTCCACTTACATTGGAAAGACCATAAGCTATGGCAGCAGCAGTAGGCTCGTTTATTATCCTAACAACGTTTAATCCAGCTATCTTACAAGCATTCTTCAAAGCATTCCTTTGCAGATCAGAAAAGTAAGCAGGAACAGTTATAACTATATCCTTAATAACTTCATTTAAATGATACTCAGCTATATCCTTAAGTTTTGAGAGTATGAAACTTGCTATCTCTTCAGGAGAATATTCTCTATTGTTTATAAAGAACCTGTAGTTAGTACCTAAATACCTTTTTACAGATTTAATGACGTTACTACTATCTATAAAGAGTTTACTTTTAGCAGCCTCACCAACAACAACATTTCCATCAGGTAAAAACGCAACAACAGAAGGAATAGTTTTTCTACCCTTCCTATCAGTTATCAACTTAGCTTCTCCATTAGAGTAATACCCCATAGCACACTTTGTAGTACCAAAATCTATACCTATCATCATAAAAAACCTCTTTATTTATTTTTCGGAAACGTTAAAAATTTTTCAATCATTAGTAGTACACTCTATGCAAGTAAAGACCGTTAGGAGGTACTAAAGATAAACCATTAATTTTACAACCGGACAAAACTTTTTTAACAAAATCTGGATCTTTTCTTTTCTCACCCTCAATTAAAACCGACACAATACCTCTAGCCATCTTATACATAAAACCATTAGCAGTAATTGAAAATACCAGTAAATCTTTTAACCTAAAAACTTTTATACTTTTAACAAATCTAACAGTACTCTTATAACTACCTGGAGAAGATACAAACTTAAAATCGTGTTCACCTACAAAATCTTTAGACAAAAATCTAATAAAATCAATATCGTACTCCTTTTTTAACGCCAAGTAAGCGTAATTCCTAACAAAAGGAAAGAATTTTTCATCACCCAAAAACATAAAGTAAACGTACTTTCTGAACTTAGCAGAAAACCTAGAATTAAAACTTAAAGGTACCTCTTCAGAAGATAGTACCCTTATATCTTTAGGTAAACCTCCGTTTAATATAACTTTAAACCTATCAACAGGTATTGACAAATTTCTTGTAACAAAATTAGCAACTTGCCTAAAAGCATGTACACCCGTATCAGTTCTACCAGATCCAATAACCTTAACCTTTTCACCTAAAATTTTACTTAAATTCTTTTCTAGAATTCCTTGAATGGTATTTTCCGTATTTTTTTGTTTTTGCCAACCATTGTAACAACTTCCATCGTAAGAAAGAACAATCTTAACATTTCTACATCTCCTGCATAACATACCCGTAACTACCATTCTCTATTTTAGCACTTCTTGACTCAACATCTATAGTTATAACACTAGCAGAAACCCCAACATTATCACCACTAACAACTTTAGGATTGCCTAACATAGAAAGAATTTTAGTACTCTCATCATACTTCCCAATATCACCAACAACACTAATATTATCAGTTTCAACAACAACATCTTTCTTAAGAATAACCACTTTCCTTTCAATAAATCTCTCAATAACTTTTGCCCTCACCTTAGCACCACTATCCTTTATGATATAATAAACTTTTTCACCAGTAATTAAATCATACTTGTTAACTTTATCGGAAATTAAGTAATCAGAATACAAAACATCACCACTAGACAAATTAGAAACAACAACATTGGTCATACCAATGTGTAAAACATCTTTACCCTCGTAAAACTGAGATCTAAAATATTCAGATAGTACAATAGTACTATCATTAGAAAGATTAACACCACCAAAAGCTATATAATCTATTAGCTGACCATTACTAAAATTTATAACAATTCTTTCAGAAGAGAGGGAAAAATTACTACCAGTAACAACAACCTTACCAATACCTACATACCTTTTTATTTCTAATTCTTTAGTACTTTTGTTAGTAGCACTAATTATAAAAGCTTCATCACTGTAAATGGTAAAGTTTGTAGAAAAAACTTTAGAGTTACCAGTAAGCCTAATTAAATTCGAAGTTGAGAAAATTTTTATAGAATCAGAAAAAACTTCTACATTACCATTAGACAAATAAGAATTGGTAAACGACAATATCGATTCACTTTCATTATCTAAAACTATCACATCTCCTCTAAGTAAAAAATTTTTGTTTGAAATAGTCAAAACAGGTGAATCAAAAAAAAGTATAACGTTACTATTCCCATAATACTCACTGTACTTAGATGTAACATTAAGACCACTCTCATAATCAAAAAGTTTAACATTCCCTTTACCCAAAGCCAAATTGTTGGTTTCAAAATATTCGATAACATCAGCAAACATTTTCACACTTCCTTTCTCAACGTAAGCATTACCCCTAAACCTAGTATACCCTTTCTTAAAAAATCCTTCATCACCACTAACTAACATTTTACCTTTCTTAACATCACTTGATGACTTGTCATGGGATGACTTGTCATAGGATGACTTGTCATTAGATGACTTGTCATGGGATAAACTTTGAGCGTATGGGTAAAGCACAATTGTTAAAATTAAGAGTACTACCAAAATTTTTAAAAATTTACTAAAGATCATAAAAATATTATACAAACGAAACGTTGTTTTTTCAAATTGTAAAAGTAAGTTTGGAATTTAAAATTTTTGAAATTACCGTCTTATGTCAATTACACTTTAGAAACTGATTTGGGGGTAAAGAATGTCGAAGCAGTATGATATTGCTGTTATACCTGGAGATGGTACAGGACCTGAAGTAATAAACGAAGGAATAAAGGTTTTAAAAGCAATTGGTGAGAAACATGGCATAAGTTTTAAATTTGTTAACTATCCTTATGGAGCGGAACACTATCTAAAAACTGGTGAGATACTACCAGATAGTGCAATACTGGAATTTAAAGATTTCGATGCTATATATCTAGGGGCAGTAGGTGATCCAAGAGTAAAACCTGGAATACTTGAAAGAGGACTTTTACTCAAATTAAGGTTTGATCTAGACTTATACGTAAATCTGAGACCTGCAATACTTTACGAAGGTGTATGGACACCATTAAAAGACAAAGGACCTGAACACATAAACTTTACAGTAATAAGAGAAAACACTGAAGGACTATACGCTGGTGCAGGCGGTTTTCTTTACAAAAACACTAAAAACGAAGTTGCAATACAAGAAATGATATGTACAAGACACGGAACAGAAAGAATTGTAAGGTTTGCCTTTGAGTATACAAGAAAATACGGAAGAGAAAAAAAATTAACAATGGTAGGTAAAACAAACGTTTTAACATACGCTCATGATCTTTGGGCCAGAGTGTTTGACGAAATTTCAAAAGAATACCCAGACGTAAAAACAGATTACGCACACGTTGATGCTACATGCATGTGGATGGTAAAAAACCCCGAATGGTTTGATATAATAGTCACAGATAACATGTTTGGCGATATAATAACAGATCTAGCTGCAATAATACAAGGTGGATTAGGAGTAGCAGCTGGTGGAAATATCAACCCAAACGGAGTATCAATGTTTGAACCTATGGGAGGATCAGCACCAAAATACACAGGCAAAAACGTAATAAACCCAATAGCAGCTATAGAAGCAGGAAGACTAATGATGAGATTTCTCGGAGAAGAAGAAGCAAGCATAGATATACAAAAAGCTGTACAAAAAACTGTCAAAATGATGAAAAGCATGAACGCAGGACAAATGGGATTCTCAACTACCGAAGTAGGAGACTTGGTAGTAAAACATATACTCCAATAGTGTTAAAAACACAACGTGTTAAAAACACAAGTGTTAAAAACACAATGTGTTTAAGTTTATATTGAAAAATCTGATAAATCAAAAGTATAATCTACTTTATGGAAAGTGTTTTAAATGTACTTTTAGCTTTAGCAATAGTTATAGTATTTGTATGGTTTGTTTTCAGTTTTATTAGATGGCTTGCTGTGTTTTTAAGGGCAAGAGTAGTGAAAAATAAAAAAATCCCCATTGCTCCAAAGTACCAAAAAATGCTTAACGAAAAGAAAGTTTTAGTACTATACTTTTCTTCTCCCCTCACCGAGAGAGGTAGAACTAAAATGTCTAACGTCATGAAGATAGTAGATGAAGAGTATGGAAACGTTATAAAGTTTAATCTAGTAAACGACAAAAAAGAAGCAGAAAAATTTAATGTAATAAGTGCTCCAACAGTAATAATACTAGATAAAGAAGGAATAGTAAGAGAATACAAAAGTGGATTTATACCTTACCCAAAAGTTAAGCACATGATTGAAAAATATTTAAAACAGTGAGTTATCATTCTTTTTTATTGCTAAATGTTTATAAGCAAGCTCAGTAGCAACCCTACCTCTAGGTGTCCTTTTTATAAACCCCTTCTGTATAAGAAAAGGTTCGTAAACATCTTCTATCGTTTCTTCTTCTTCACCTATACTAGCTGACAACGTTTTTAAGCCAATAGGTCCACCTTGATACTTCTCTATTATTGTAGAAAGTATTTTTCTATCAACTTCATCAAGTCCCTCTTCATCTATCTCCAGTCTAGAAAGTACACCTTTAATAAAATCTAAATCCACTTTATCCAACCCTTCAACAACAACAAAATCTCTAATTCTTCTTAAAATCCTATTAAGTATCCTAGGAGTACCTCTGGATCTTTTAGCAACTTCTATCATACCTTCCCTCGATATATTCAAACCTATTATTTTACAAGTCCTTTCACATATCATAACCATATCTTCATCAGAGTAATAATCAAGTCTTAGAATTATACCAAACCTTGATATAAGCGGTGAAGTCAAAAGTCCAACCCTAGTAGTAGCACCAATAAGGGTAAATTTCGGTAAACTTATCTTTATACTCTTAGCTCCAGGCCCCTCACCTATCATTATCGAAACTGAAAAATCCTCCATAGCAGAATACAAAACTTCTTCAAACGAAGGTTTTAAACGATGTATCTCATCTATAAACAAAACATCACCTTTACTCAAATTAGTAAGTATAGCAACAAGATCCCCAACCTTTTGAAAAGCATTCGAAACAGTATAAACAAAATTAGAGTTTAACTCATTGGCAATTATTCTAGCAAGAGTAGTTTTACCAAGCCCCGGAGGACCAGAAATTAAAACATGATCAAGCGGCTCTAACCTCTTCTTCGAAGACCCTATAAAAACCTCTAGATTCTTCTTAACCTTATCTTGACCAATAAACTCATCCAATGACCTTGGCCTTATACTATCTTCATAACCCTCATCATCCCTATACTTCCTAGGAGAAAGAATATCACCCATAACAAAATTATACACGATTCACTATTCCCTTATCTAAATTCCAGTAAAAACATTCTCAAAAATAACCTTCAACACTAAATTATAAAACCCCCTAACCCCATCAAATCACCCTATAACCAACAAGCATTGATAATGCAAGCATTGAGAATGCAAAATAACTTAATTCAAAATTATTCCTATGAAAAAGAACATACTACTAATATCAATACTTTTACTCACTACTAAAAGTTTTGGTATAACGATAAAAGAGTTTAAGATTGTAAACTACTTCCATAAAATCCCTACAAACCCCATTTTCATAGTAGACGTAAACTACGAAATTGAAAAAGAAAAACACGAAAAACACCACTCACACCTAGTAATACTAGTAGAAGGAACAAAAAAAGAAAAATTTAACATAGAACAAAATACCATATTCCAAATTAAAACAAACAATAACTTAAGGATATTTTTACCAATATTTAGCAAATTACCTAAAAACACAAATCAAAAATTTTCTTTTAAACTCTTAGAAAATTCAAAAGTACTTTTTGAAACAAATACAACGTTTTACGTATCAGATGTAATACAAGAACCAATAATACTTCTTGATTATAACGAGATAGAAATTCCTAAAAGTTATCAAAAACAGTACAATTTCTTTTTTGTTAGCCAAACTCCTCAAAACGTTTTTGTAATAAACACAAAAGAAGGTAAAACAAACACAGTAAAATCTTCAAAGCTAGAAAAAATTAAAGGTTTACATTCGTTTAGCTATAAATTCGATAAAGAAGGTGAATATAAAATACTCATAGGTAAAAGTGAGAAAACAATTACAGTAAATTACGACAAAACACCACCAATATTCAATATTATAACTCCAACAAACAATTCAATATTTTACCGAACCAAAAAAATTCAAATAAAATGGACTGATCCTATTGATACTTCTGGAATAAACTTTCAAAAATCTTCTCTTTACATAAGAAAAAATTCAAAAGTCATAACTAACATCTCACCTTTGATTTCCCTAAACAGAGAATCCTCTATAACCCCTTACGAAACAATATACATTGAAAACTTAGAAGAAGGTGAATACGAATACTGCATAGAATATTCTGATTACGAAGGTAATAAAACAAACGTTGTAAATTATTTTAAGATATTACCGCCTAGCGAAGACAAAGAAAAACCAATAATAAAGAATATTCACGTAGAAAACTCCAAAAGAGTATCCGAAAACAAGTATTTATTGAAAAGTACAAACGTTTACATATTTGTAGAATTTACCGACGGAGAGTATGGAAGTGGAGTAAAGTCAATACACTATAAAGTAAACGATAAAATTTTTTCAGATAATACTTTTGGAGACAATAAATATATATCAATAACAACCGAAAGTAAAGAAACACAATTAATGATATGGGTAGAAGACTATAACAATAACGTTAGTGAAACAAACGTACTAATGCTAAAGCCCTAAAACCTCTTTCATGGTAAAAAATCCTTTATCTTTCGTATAAACAAATTTAACTGCCCTTAAAGCACCTCTTGAAAATGTTTCTCTTGAAGATGCTTTATGAACTATTTCAATTCTCTCACCGTAACCTAAAAACATAACATTATGCTCACCAACAACATCTCCACCTCTCACCGCAAAAACTCCTATTTCATTTTTAGGTCTTTCCCCTATAATCCCTTCCCTCCCGTAAATTGTATTACAATTTTTCCTAATTTCTTTCAAACTTTCTAGAAGTTTAATAGCGGTACCAGATGGAGAATCTTTTTTCTTATTGTGATGAATTTCTAGTATTTCAATATCAAAATCTTCTCCTAACACAGAAGCTGTTTCCTTAACCAACTCAATCATTAAGTTTACACCAACGCTAAAATTAGGACTCTGAACTATAGCAATCTCCTTAGAAGCATCCATAATCTTTGAAATTACCTCTTTATCAAGCCCAGTAGTACCTATAACAAGTTTCTTACTATACTTAAGAGCATAATCTACAAGTTTACCAGTTGCACTTGGAACCGAAAAATCAACAATTACATCAGCATTCTCTATAAAGTCTTCAACGTTATCCGAAACTTTCACCCCAATACTACCTATACCAGCAACATCACCTAAATCCCTACCTATCTAAGGATTATTCTCCTCAACAACACCTCCAACTATCTTTACCTCATTATCCTCACTAAACACCCTAACGTTAGATATTCCCATCCTACCAGTACAACCGTTTATTATAACATTTATCATACCTTCCCCCTACAAAACAAACTAACCAAAACAAAACGTAAAACCATTATACCATAAACTAAACTACATTTTCAATCAACCAAAACATGGTTTTATTAAAACCTAGTTTTATCAAAACTAAACTTTATATATTATTACTTACTCATTAATAATTATTGAAGAAACTACTCAAAATTCCTGAGGAGAGAAATATGGTAAAAGAAGATAAATACAAAAAAAGGAGATTTGATATATACGGACCTGAAAAAATTGACAAAGAAGTTTTAGAAACTTTTGACTACGAATACCCCGGAAAAGAAATCGAGATAGTAATAAAAACTAATGAGTTTACATCGGTATGCCCTTGGAGTGGTTTACCAGATTTTGCAAATTTAACTATAAAGTACATACCTGATAAGAAATGTATTGAACTAAAATCACTAAAATACTATTTACATTCATACAGAAACGTAGGTATCTTCTATGAGCATGTTGTAAACAGGATTCTGAATGATTTAGTAGAAGTTTGTAACCCAATGAAAATGTCAATAGAAGCTGAATTTACAATAAGAGGTGGATTACAAACAACAGTAAGAGCAGAATATCATAAAAACAAACAATAGAGAAAGGTATGTCAAAGGTCAATATAGCAGTAATTGGTGTGGGACATATGGGGAAATACCATGTTAATGCTTTAACTTCACTAAGTGAAGTAAAAATAGTAGGCATATGTGATATAGATCCAAAAGCAGGACAAGAAGTTGCAGAAAAGTATAAAATAAAATACTTCAGAGACATAAGAGATCTTTTTGGTAGAGTGGATGCTGTTATTGTTGCTGTACCAACCTTTCTACATTACTACGTAGCTTCAGAATTCATAAAAAGAGGAGTACATGTACTAGTAGAAAAACCAATAACAAGAAGCATAAATTACGCAAAAAGATTAATAGACTTAGCTTACAAACATAACGTAATACTCCAAGTAGGACACATAGAAAGATTTAATGCAGCAGTACAAGAACTAAAAAACATAATAAAAAAACCATACCTTATAGAAGCAAAGAGAATGGGACCTAAAAATACTAGAATAAGAGATGTAGGAGTTGTTTTAGATCTCATGATTCATGATCTCGATATAATACTAAACTTACTAGACAAAAAAGACACAGAAATAATATACATAGGAGCTTCGGGTATAAAAGTTTACTCTGATTACGAAGATATAGCAAGTGCTACAATTGTATTCTCCGACCAAAGCATAGCTAACATAACAGCCAGCAGATCTACAGAAAACAAAAAAAGAATACTACAAATATCCCAAGAAGGAGCATTCATAGAACTAGATTACTCAGTACAAGATATAACAATATACAGACAAGCATCACTTGAATATATCCTAAATAAAGGAGAAATTAAATACGTACAGGAAGGATTAATAGAAAAAGTTTTTGTAAAAAAAGAAGATGCATTAAAACAAGAACAAAAGCATTTCATAAACTGTATAATAGGAAAAGAAAAACCACTCTTCGAAAATGAATTAGACCTAAAAACTCATACCGTAGCAAAAAAAATAATGGATATTATATATTCACAATGGAAAACAAACTTTTCAATCTATCCACATGGGAAAATATAACATCATCTCAAAATCCGAAGAAGATACAAAAAAAATAGCAAAAGAGCTAGCAAAAAAAGTAAATCAAGGTGACATAGTACTTTTAACAGGAGATTTGGGAAGCGGTAAAACTACCTTTTCAAAAGGATTTTGCTCCTACTTCTCAATTGAAGAAGACGAAGTGTCAAGTCCATCCTTCACGTTAGTAAATGTATACAAAGGAAAATCAAAAATATATCACCTAGACCTATACAGAATAGAAAATCTGGACGAAATAGATTACCAAACATTCAAAGAATACATAGAAGACGAAAAAGCAATAAAAATAATCGAGTGGAACAAAATAAAAATAGACTTACCATTTAAAACATTCAAAGTTGAAATAAAGCACGTAAACGAAACTACAAGAAAAATAACAATAGAAGAATAAAAAGGGGAATTACCCCCTATTACTCTTTAAACTTGGATAAATCCAAAACGCTATTAAAACCATCAAAACCATCAGGCTGCATGTTCTTATTGAAAGGATCCTCAATCCATGTCATGTCATTTTGATTGTCAAAATCCTTGTCAAGTGGATTCTTATGGAAAACAACAAACTTGTATATAAAATCTCCTAACCTTATATCTTCCAATCTAACTTTCCATGTATCAGCATCAACCTTCTTCATCAAAGTTTCAGCAGGATTCCAACTATTCATAGTACCACCAATAGCTAAAGAATAAATAGGTTTACTTGAAAGATTTTTCTGTTTCTCAAGGTATAAGTTAACTCTAGCCTCAGCTTGCTTTTTCTTCATCCCTTTCAATGAAGGATCCTGTGCTTCCTTTTTAACTTTCTCAACCATCTCATCAACATACTTCTTAA
>CALFVP010000008.1 GCA_937928175.1 uncultured bacterium
TATAGGCGAAATTAACCCAATAAGAGATATCGAAATTATAAATACCGAACTTATCATAAAAGACCTTGAATTTATTGAAAAATCCATTGAAAAAGTTTCAAAAATTGCAAAAACTGGTTCCAAAGAAGCAGAAAAAGAACTTGAAATATTAACTAAACTCAATAACGAGCTATCTCAAGGTAAAATGGCTATTAATGTACTTTCTGATGAGGAAATAGAAATTGTAAGTAAATACCAACTTCTTACCGCTAAACCTATGTTGATAGTACCCAACATTGATGATAAATTTTTGGGAAAAGAACACCAAGATGAAAATTTCGTTAAACTTTACGACTACGCTTTGAATGTGCTTAAAGTTAGAGTTTTGCCCATTTCTGCTAAAATAGAAAGTGAGATCGTGGAACTACCAGAGAGTGAAGCAAAAGCATTTTTAAATGAGCTAGGATTAAAATTAAGTGGACTACAGAGACTCGCTATAGAAGGTTATAAATTGCTAAACCTTATAACCTTTTTCACAATCGGAGAAAAAGAAACTAGAGCTTGGACCATAAAAAAAGGTACTACAGCTCAAAAAGCAGCAGGTAAAATACATTCCGATATGGAAAAAGGATTTATAAGAGCTGAAGTTATACATTACGATGAATTTGTAAAGTTAGGTTCTTGGACCAAAGCCAAAGAAGAAGGAAAAATTAGATTAGAAGGAAAAGACTACATTGTACAAGATGGTGATATAATAATAGTAAGGTTTAACGTCTAACATTTACTCGCTTTCTTCTTCTTCTAACTTTTCAGTTTTTATAGGTACGTTTATCTTGTTTAACGTTTCAATTAATTTCCCACTCCTTAAAACAACATCTACCACAATCTTTATTGAATCCGACGAATCCTCTGAAGATACTATCTTGTACGATTCAATAAATTCCTTTATTTTCTTTGAAGGAAATATCTCTTTAAGAATTTTCTCAGAGTTTTCTTTCAATGTCTTAGGTGTTAACTTCTTTTTTAGAAAATCTATTATTGCGTTTTGGTAAGCATCTTCTCTAGCTTCTTGTAAATCCTTACCTTTACCTATAACTCTGTAAACTTCAAAGTATTTCTTATTGGTATTTTTTTTCACTTCTTGTGCTGTACCACTACCTAATAAAACGAATACCATTAAAAAAATTATCACTACCCTATAAACCCACACCATACTATAATTATATTTCAAAAATTTCCATTTTCCAAGTTTTTTGAAAACGTTGTTTTTTAAAAACGTTTTCTCAAAACGTCAAAACTTTTGAATTTGTTTACTTTACGTTTATAATTTTATTTTATGAAGTTTTCTATAGTTACTCATGGATGTAAGTTGAATCAATTTGAGAGTTCTTCGATAGCTAGCAAGTTGGTTAAGTTTGGGTTAGAGCATGTGGAAGATTTTAGTCAATCTGACATTGTTATTTTTAATACTTGTACGGTTACTGATAACGCAGACAAGAAAGCTATTAGGTTTGTAAAGCAAATTGAGAAATTAAAGCAGAGTAGAAAAGATTTAATTTTTATTGTTACTGGTTGTTTTGCTCAAACTGACAAGGAAAAAATATTAAAGTTTCCTGGTGTTAGTATTGTGGTTGATAATAAACTGAAACACAAGATTCCCGAACTCGTTGAGTTTTATATTAACAACGGTTATTTTTCCATTGGTAACGTTAAAGTTAGTGGTAAGAGCAGGTTTGAGTTTGATCCTGATTCTTTTCTTGGTAGGACTAGAGCTTTTCTTAAGATACAGGATGGGTGTAACAGGTTATGTTCGTTTTGTAAAGTTCCTTTTTCTAGGGGTGGCAGTGTATCTTTGGAGTATGAGGAAGCTATAAGAAGGTTTAAAAAACTTGTTAATCTTGGGTATAAAGAAATAGTTATAACTGGTGTTAACATTACTAGTTATTACTGGAATGGGTACACTTTAAAAGATTTGCTTAGCGATATGGTTAAAGTTGATGGTGAATTTAGGGTGAGGTTATCATCCGTTATGCCTGATGAGTTTGACAGTAGTATTTTAGAGTTTGTGAAGGATGGTAAACTGGTGCCTCATTTACATTTATCAATTCAAAGTGGTTCTGATAGAATAATATCACTTATGAAAAGGAACTATACCTCTTACTCTCTTATAAAACTTTCTGAAGTTGCTAGGAAGTATAGTGATGAATTTGGGTTTACCGGAGATGTTATAGTTGGGTTTCCCGGTGAGACAGACGATGATTTCAATAAAACTGTTGATACTGTGAAAAAAATAGGATTTTTTAGGTTACACATTTTCCCGTTTTCTCCCAGAAAAGGCACTCCTGCTTCTCTTATGCCTGGTGAAGTCCCCCATGAAGTTAAAAAAGAAAGAGAAAAAATACTTTTCGATGTTGTCAAAAATTTATCTCTTCAATTTAAACTGAAGTTTTTAAACAAAAACGTTAGGATAATTGCTGAAGAGAAATGCAATGAAGGAATTTACGGTTATGCCGATAACTATTTAAGAGTACTCTATAAATCAAACGATTTCGTTAAAAACGAATTTAAGTTTGTTAAGGTAACTGATGTTAATGAAAGTGATCCGACTACCGTTATAGCTAGTTAAGTTTTTCCAAATAAGATTCATCAACTAGTATTTCTCTTGGTTTGCTTCCCTGTTGTGGTCCTACTATTCCTTCCTCTTCCATTCTTTCTATCATTCTTGCTGCTCTGTTGTATCCTATTCTAAGTCTTCTCTGTAGGTAAGATGCCGAAGCTTTCTTTTCTTTTATTACTATTCTCAACGCTTCATTGTAAAGTTCATCTGAAAATTCTTCATCTTCGTAATTACTAAATTCTTCATCTTCTATTTCCTTTTTTGAATTCAGTATCGAAGATAAGTCAATATAGTTAGGTGAATCTTGTTCTATTAGGTAATCTACTATTCTTTCTACTTCTTCGTTTGATATGTAACACCCTTGAATTCTTATAAGTGATGGGTAGGATGGACTCATAAAAAGTAAATCTCCTTTACCTAGCAATTTTTCTGCTCCTATGGTATCGAGTATTGTTCTTGAATCTACTTTTGATGCTACTCTGAATGCTACCCTAGCTGGAAAATTTGCTTTTATAAGTCCAGTAACAACATCAACCGATGGTCTTTGTGTTGCTATTATTAGATGTATCCCTACTGCTCTTGACATTGCTGCAAGTCTTGTTATATAGTCTTCTGTTTCTCTGGGTGATGTCATCATTAAATCCGCATACTCGTCTATTATCAGCACTATGTAAGGTAGTTTTTCTTTCTCTATGTTAAGTTTTGTTACTTTACTATTGTAATGTACAATATCCCTACACCCCAAAGATTCAAGTTTTTTGTACCTATTTTGCATTTCTTCAACAAGCCACTCAAGTACTGCTTTAGCTAAATTTGGTGTTGTTATAACAGGAAATAAAAGATGAGGAATACCATTGTAAACCTTTAATTCAACTATTTTAAGATCAATCATTATAAACTTTAGTTCTTCTGGGTTTCTTTTGTAGAGTAATCCAGCTATTATAGAGTTTACGTATACGCTTTTACCTGATCCCGTTGATCCAGCTATCAAAAGGTGTGGCATTTGTGTAAGATCCTCTACTAAAGGTTTACCATGTATATCTATCCCAAGCGTAAGTGGTAACTTCGATTTACTCTCTTGGTATTCCTTCGACTCAATCACTTCTCTTATTTTCACAATTCTCCTATTCTTGTTAGGTATCTCTATACCTATAACCGATTTACCAGGAATAGGGTAAACTATTCTCACTCTGGACGTTGCTAAATTCAAAGCTAAATTGTCAGATATGTTAACAATTTTCGCTATTTTTGTGCCAGGTTTTGGTTTTACCTCGTACATCGTAACTACTGGACCTCTAATTACCCCCTCTATAGTAGCATCTATCTTGAATTCTTCAAACGTATCTTGAATTACTCTCTTTGTATCTTCTATTTCCTTCCTTTCCTCTAAATCCAAACTAAACTTTCCTTCAGGAATTTCCAAAAGTTCTATCGGTGGCGGGTACTTACCTTCAAACCCATCCCTAAACTTACTTTCTTTCTTCTCACTTTCTTCTACTACATCCCCATTTAATATCTCAACATCCTTTATTTCACCCTCCCCATCATTAACATCGTAATTGTACCTTACACCTCTGTATTCATCTTGGTATGGTATACTTTTATATTCCATTTTTTCTTTGTAACTCTCTACCACACTACTAAAATCATTTTTTCTCCTATCTTCCTCTATGTCTATTTCCGTTATTTCAATAAATTTATCTCTATCTTTTTTTGTTTGGTAAAAAGTGCTTTCACTTCTCTCAGGTTTAGTGTACTCACTTTTTTCAAATGAACTCATAATCTCGTAAGTTTTTTGAATAAACGATGTAATACTTACTAGTATCGTTCCCAGAATTTTCGATGAAGTTTTGTACGATGTTAAAACTAGTAATATCCCAAAAACTAAACTTAAAATAAAAACCACATACCCCAACGTATTCCCAACTAAACTTGAAACAAAGTAAGCTATATCATAAGGTAACATTCCTATTATGTAAACTGGTTTACTTAAATTTTGTATACCTACTACACCAAACCACCCAATTGTAATTAATTCTACTCCCAGTAAATTCTTGAAAAAGTAATAAAGTGGTTTTTTTAACAAAAGTGGAAGAGATGCTAAAATTAATAGTAACATCGCTATTTCTACGTTATTCTCTCCTGCTAAAGCACGTAGTATAAATACTGTTTTCCTTAAAGTGTAAGACAAAACGTTATCAAGTGTTAGTATAGGTAAATAAAACTTGTAAACTATTGCTAAAGTAAACAAGTAAAATATTAACGCCGCACCAATTATTCTTCTTACCATTAGTAATATTTTTAAATTCTAGCTTCATAAATTTCTATATAAATTTTTGAAAATTCCCAACAAGTAGTTATATATTTTTACGAAAGAAAGGAGACATTATGGGTTTAAACGGTAATAAAATCACTTTAAAACAACTTGAGACTCATTTATTTAAAGCTGCTGACATTTTAAGAGGCAAGATGGATGCTTCTGAGTACAAAGAATACATTTTTGGTATGCTTTTTCTTAAAAGGCTTTCTGATGTTTTTGAAGCTGAGAGGCAAGAGATTATTAATAGATATAAATTAGGTTATTCTGATGAAAAGATTCAAAATATAATTGAAAGTCCGGACCTTTACATAAAAGCTCCTTTTATACCCAAAGAAGCAAGGTGGGAGAATATCCTTAAATTAAAAGAAGATGTAGGTAACAATTTAAATAAAGCACTTGCTGCAATAGAAGAGTACAACCGAGAAGAGCTTGAAGGTGTTTTAAAACATATAGATTTTAACGCTGTAAAAGGTAAAACCAAGCTTAAAGATCAACAACTTATTGATTTAATTCATCATTTTAATAAGTATAGGCTTACTGATGAAGATTTTGAATTTCCTGATTTACTTGGTGCTGCTTACGAGTATCTTCTTAAGTATTTTGCAGATTCTGCAGGTAAAAAAGGAGGTGAATTTTATACCCCACCTTGTGTAAAAACGTTAATGGTTAGGCTTGTCAAACCTCGTGAAGGTATGTCTATTTACGATCCTACGGTCGGTTCTGGTGGTTTTCTTATTGAAGCAAAACGATACGTTGAAGAGCAAGGACAAGATTCAAAAAATTTATCTTTATGTGGGCAAGAAAGTAATGGACTTACTTGGTCAATATGTAAAATGAATATGATCCTTCACAATATTCCTGATGCAATAATAGAAAACGAAGATACTTTAACAAATCCATCTATTCTTGATAGAAATGAAAATTACATAAAAAAGTTTGATATAGTTTTAGCAAATCCACCGTTTTCCCAAAATTACAGTCGAGCAAATATGAAATTCCCACAAAGGTTTAAGTATGGATTTACCCCAGAGAATGGAAAAAAAGCAGATTTAATGTTTTTACAGCACATGATAGCAAGTTTAAATGATAACGGTATTTTAGCAACGGTAATGCCCCATGGTGTTTTATTTAGAGGTGGACAAGAGAAAGTAATAAGAGAAGGAATATTAAAAGATGATTTAATTGAAGCAATTATTGGATTACCACCTAAACTTTTTTACAATGTAGGTATACCCGCTTGTATTATTGTTATTAACAAGAATAAACCAGAACACTTGAAAAACAAAATTCTCTTTATCAACGCTGATAAAGAGTATGGAGAAGGAAGAAATCAAAACTACTTAAGACCAGAGGATATTGAAAAAATTTCAACTGTTTTTGAAAAAAAATTAGAAATTCCAAAGTATTCAAGGCTTGTTTCTATAAAAGAAATAGAAGAAAACGATTTTAATTTAAATATTCGTAGGTACGTAGATAATTCTCCAGAACCCGAGATTGAAGATATCCGTGCTCATATTTTTGGTGGTGTACCAAAAAGAGAAATAGAACTTTACAGTAATAATTTTTCAAAGTTTGGTATTTCTCCTGAAATTTTATTAAAAGAAAACGGCATGTATTTCGAATTTAAAGAAGGTATAAAAGATAAAACTGAGATTAGAGAAATCATTGAGAACAATGAGAAATTTAAACAAAAAATATTGGAGTACGAGAAAAAATTAAATGAGTGGTGGGAAGATGTAAAACCGAAAATTTTAAATTTTCAAGGTAGTAACAATTTATGGTCTTTTAGAAGTGAATCTATTGAGCTTTTAAAGAGTAAGCTTTTACCTTTGGGGGTACTTGATGAGTTTAAAGTTGCTGGCTTGTTTGCTAATTGGTGGGAAGATTTAAGGTATGATTTTAAAAGTATAGTTTCTACAGGTTGGAATAAAAACATTCTTGACGATGAGGTAATAAAACAAAAATTTTTAGGTGATTTTGTTGAATCTATGGAGGAGCTTGAAGGTAAGATTGCAGAGATTGAAAGTGAACTAGATGAAATTTTTGAAGAGGTAGAGGATTGGGATGAAGAGGAAAGAGGGAATAAAACACCTGGCAAAGTAAAGGAGTTTTTAAAAGAGATTATCCAAGATTTAAAGGCAAATCAAAGTGATTCAGCATTAAAGGAAATAGCAAAATATGAAGATATTATTAAAAGAATTGATAGCAAAGAGAAGGAATTGAAAAAATTAAGAAATGAATTAACCAATAAAGAAAAGGAATTGGAGAGTAAAATTATTCAAAAAAAAGAAGCGTTAACGGATGAAGAAGTAAAAGAGTTAATACTTGAAAAGTTTTACCAAGTTATTGAGAAATATCTTAAAAAGTATCTTAATGAAGAAAAAAGAGAGGTTATAAAGATTTTTGAGAATCTTTGGGATAAATACAGTGTTTCATTGAACCAGCTTACAAAGGAAAGAGATGAAGAAATTGAAAAGTTAGATAAACTTTTGAGGAAGTTGGGGTATTACAATGGAAGAGATGAATAAATTGCCGGAGGGGTGGAGGGTTGTGAAGTTGGGGGAGGTTATTAAGACTAACTTATCTGGTGATTGGGGAGATAATAAAATTTCAGAAAGAAATATGTATCCAGTTATAACTACTTTGGCTATAGATTACAATGGGAATATAGATTTTTCAAAGTCTACAATTAGGCATATAAATAGAAGAAAGATAGATAAGATACGTTTACGTAAATTTGATATATTGCTGGAGAAATCTGGTGGTAGTGTAGATGTGCCGGCTGGAAAGGTTGCTCTGGTCAGAGAACCATTTGATGGTACTTGTTCGAACTTTATAGAGATATTAAGGATTAAAGAAGAATATAATGCTGTTTATTTGTTTTATAAGATGCTTTATGATTTTACT
>CALFVP010000009.1 GCA_937928175.1 uncultured bacterium
GTATTTCAATTTTCTCTAAGGGTTTAAAGAGTAATAAATTTTAAATTGGTTTGAGTGTACGGTTTTATTTTTTGTTGAATAATAACGATATATATTTTAGAATAAAGGTATAAGGATATCAGGAGGTATTTTTATGGCTCAAGTAAAGAAAAAAAGATTTAGATACTTTGTTGATAAACCATTCCAAACGAAATTCATACTAAATTTTGTTGTTCTTGTACTTATAAGTGCTTTTGTTTCTTTAGGATTTATTTTGTACGTTGATAGTCAGAAGTTTTCAAAGGGAGTTTTATTTGAAGAACTTGTTAAAGATTTTTACAAAACAACGGATCTATCTTACGAAAGTGTAAAATTGAGAAATAATTTGGAAAAAATACAGTCTATTGATAACAATATCAAAAGTAAAGCAATTTTTGGAGTGGATAGTTATTTAAGGAAGTTAGATAAAGTAGAAATGGATATAAAGAAGGCTATAGAATTGAGAAAAGTTTTGATACGTAGTCTTTCATTGAGTTTTGAAAATAATCTTTTTAATGTTATAAACGAAGCTATTAAAAACGGTAAAATTAATAGTAACGTCATAGAAGGTATTGATATTAGAACTGAAGTTACGAAATGGAGAATTAGTATAGAAAAAGGTGTACAGGAATGTGATTTTAGTTCTACTAGTGATGTATTGAATAAAATGGTAAGTTTGTTATCTGACAAAAACGATGTTAAGGTTGTTTTGGATTTTAAGAAGAATTTTGATGAGTATAGGGTATTGGTAGAAAGCAGTTACAGCTTTGTTAAGGAACAGCCCGAATTTCTGAAAGATGTTGAGGCAATAATTTCCTCTTTGAGTTCTCAAGGCATGGTTGATAGTAGTATTGTTTCGTCTTTGTCCTCTAGTGTTTCTAAGATAAGATCTATAATTTACAGTGTTAAGGATTATAGTGATGTTTTATACTACGAGACTAGAACGTATGGGAAAAAAGCTTATAATCTTCTTGATCTTTATTGGAGACCCATTCTATTTTTGAGTGTTTTGCAAATATTTTTAATAGTTGTTTTTGGTTTATTCTTCTCTCATAGGATTGCTGGTCCTGTTCATAGAATAAAGAAAGAATTGAGGGATATAGCTGAAAACAGATTACCAATTACTCACGAGATTAGGTTAAGAAAAAATGATTTTCTTCTTGATATTGCTAAAGAAATTAACAATACTTTAAAATCAATAGTAGAGAGATTTAATTTAAAGTAAGGAGATTGATGGATGCCATTAATTAAACCTTTTAAAGCTACGCTTTACAATACCAACGTTGTAAGTGATCTTAATTTAGTTGTTGCACCGCCGTACGATGTTATAACTCCTGAACAGAGAGAAATTTTTGCTTCTAAAAGTCCTTACAATATAGTTCATTTGACTTTACCTGAAGGTGAGGGTGATGAAAAGTATAGTAATGCTAAGAAAAAAATTTTAAGTTGGTTGCTTAAGGATGTTTTGGTTTCTGATAAGGAACCTGGAATTTTTATCTATGAACAAAAGTTTACTTATAAGGGAAATAATTACAAAAGAAGGGGTATTGTAGCTTTGCTTAAGGTTGAAGATTACGGTAACGGTGTTTATAGACATGAAAAAACGTTTGGTGAACCAAAAGAAGACAGAAGAAAACTTATGGAGTCGGTCCAGGGACAATTGGAGTCATTGTTCTTTATCTACGCTGATAAAGAAAATAAAGTGAATAGTAAAATATACGATATGGAGTTTGATTATACTGCTAGGTCTGTTGTTGATGAGAATGGTGTTAAACATACACTTTGGAAAATATCAAACAAACAGCTTGAAGAGTACATCGTTGATGCTATTTCTAATTCTAAGATATACATAGCTGATGGTCATCATAGGTATGAAACTACATTACAGTACTCCAAAGAAAAAGAAGGAACAGAAAATGATGCTTTTTCTTACGTGCTTGGTACATTCTTTAACATGTATTCTAAGGATCTTGTAATATTACCTACTCATAGACTTGTAAAACTGGAATCTTTCTCCCAGGAAACGTTTATAAAAAGTATTAGCCAGTATTTTAAGATTGCTGTTATTAACTATTCTGAACAGGTTGCTGATATGGCATTAAATAAACTTAATTTGGTTATGAATGAAAGAAGACAAAAAGAGGAAGTATGTTTTGGTATGTATTCCATGTACGATCCTGATAAGCTTTACTTGATAACTTTGAAAAGCGAGTTAAAACAAGGTATAATAGATAAGTATTCCAAAGAGATTGGTAAAGAAGTTGCTTCTCTTGATGTTTCTATACTTAACGAACTTGTTTTTAAGGAAATACTTGGTTTTTCTCAGGATAAAATTGTTTCAAGAGCTTACGTTGATTATATTAGGTACGAAAAAGATGCTATTTCTGTTGTCAAAAAAGGTATTAGAGATCTTGCTTTTTTATTGAATCCTGTTAGTATTGATGAGGTTATAAAGGTTTCTGAAGCTGGTCTTATTATGCCACAAAAGTCCACAGATTTTTACCCCAAAATAGAGAGTGGATTGGCATTTTATCTTTTTAACGAACAGTAGTATTTTGCTCTATAAAACATAAAAATAGGAGATTATTGTATGGAATGGGTTATATTGGTTTGGGTTGTAGTTTCTGTTTTTCTAATTTCCATGGTTTTTATTGCTTTGAGTAAGTTGAAGATAGTTAGAGCAGAAGAAAAAGCAGAAACCATCCTTAAGGAAGCAGAAGAAGAAAGAAAAAATCTTATAGACCTTGCTTACAAGGAAGCTGAAGATCTTAAAGCAAAGTTTATTTCTTCAGCTAAAGATGAAATAAATAAATATAGGGAAGAAGTTGAGAGAGATTTAAGAAATATAAGAAGAGATTTGCAAAATCTTGAAAGAAGGTTATCTTCTAGAGAAGAAACACTTGAAAGGAAAGAATCTTATTTACAGAGAAAAGAAAGAGAAATATCTATAAAGGAGAAAGAAATTAAGGATTTAGAGAATGAGCTTACTGCTTTAAAAGGCAAAATTATGGAAGAGTTAGAAAAAGTTGCTAATATGAGTGTAGAAGAAGCTAGAAATTTGATTATAGATACCATAAAAAAAGATGTTGAGATATCTTCCTTGGATCTTGTTCATAAGATTGAAAACGAGTATAAGCAAATTGCTATTGATAAAGCTAGAAGTGTACTTGTTGATTCTATACAGAGGGTGGCGCTGGATGTTGTAAATGAGTCTACGGTTTCTACGGTGAATTTGCCAAACGATGATATGAAAGGTAGGATAATTGGTAGAGAAGGAAGAAATATAAGAGCATTTGAGACTATAACTGGGGTTGATGTGATAATAGACGATACACCTAATGTTGTTTTTCTTTCAAGTTTCGATTCGATAAGAAGAGAAGTAGCTAGAAGAACGTTAATTGAACTTATTGAAGATGGTAGAATTCATCCTACTACTATAGAGGAAGTTTTCAGTAAGGTCAGTGGTAAGTTTGAAGATGAGCTTTACAAAATAGGCGAAGAAACTTACATGAAGTTAGGTATTCAACCAATGTCTAACGATGAATACAAGTACGTTGGAAAAATGAAGTTTAAGTACAGTTATACTCAAAACATTCTCATTCATTCTATGGAAGTTGCTATGATTGCCTCTAGAATAGCTGAAGAATTAGGAATGGATTCATATATTGTTAAGAAAGCTGGATTACTTCATGATATTGGTAAGGTTTGTAATGAACTTGATGGATCTCATGCTATTGTTGGTGCTAAGTTAGCAAAATCTTGGGGATATTCTGATAGAGTTATTAATGCTATTGCATCTCACCATGGAGAAGTTGAACCTATGTTTTTGGAATCTAGTATAATTGCAGTTGCTGATGCTATATCTGCAGCAAGACCAGGGGTAAGAAAAGAAGACCTTGAAAATTATATAAAGAGACTTGAAAACCTAGAAAACATAGCACTTTCGGTAAATAACGTTGAGAAAGCTTACGCTATACAGGCTGGCAGAGAACTTAGAGTTTTTGTTGATAGTAATAAAGTTTCGGATGAAGAAGCTAAACTTATAGCAAGAGAAATCGCTAAAAGAATATATGAGGAAATTTCATTTCCTGGTCAGATAAAAGTTACTCTTATAAGAGAAACTAGAATTATTGAAACCGTTAGGTAAGTTTTTGGAATTTAAGTTAAATCTAGTTTATCATAACGTTATGAATAAAATATCAATTTTGAAGGAGAATTTTGAAGTTTTAATTAAAGAGTTACTTTCATTAATTTTTCCTTATAGGTTACCTGATGTTAAAGTTGACATTCTCAATAGCAAACAAGTCTTTGAGAAGTTTGGTAGAGATTTTAAAGAAATTTCCTTCCTTTATAAGGATAAAAGTAAGTATTTAATTTTACCATTTGATGATCGTGGATCTAATTTTTTAGTTGTGAATGTTTACGATAAGAGAATACTAAATTATACTTTGGAAAATGGTATCTTATCTTTTTTGGATTTTTTGCTCAAAGATCTAGCTAGTAGATTTATACTGAGTGGTTTAGATGTAAATTCTTTAATACTCTTGGATAAAGAGGAAATATTAAGGAATGTTTCGAGGTCTTACGTTAGTAATCTTTTTTCTTGGCTTGGTAATGGTATACTTTATCCAGGAAAATTGTTTTTTCTTTTTGATTTTCTTT
>CALFVP010000010.1 GCA_937928175.1 uncultured bacterium
AAGACCTGAAAACGTTTATACTTGAAAATTACATATCTGCAAACAAAGAATTTTTTGAATTAAAAAAGCTGGAACACAAAAAAATAGATAAAACAATAATACTAAATGGTAAAGAAATAGAGTACTTAGCAAACGATAACGTATTACAAGGTAAAATAACCTTAGTACCATGCAATTACAACTACATACTGCAAAAGAAAAGTTTAGATATCACAAGTTTACCTCAAGACTTCTCAATAGAAATAAGTAAAGATTTTGCAAAAGTAACTTACAGAAACTTTGCATACTCGCTAAAAATAATAGCATTTCTACTCTTAAGAAAGATAGGAATAATACCTTCAGAGTTCCAGGTAGAGACTCTTGCATCTACATTATCAAATGTAATACCACCAAATAGCCAGTACACCAAAGTAGAAATGGTAAGATTTGGTAAACTAATATTACCACACAAAGTAATACTATCCATAGTTGTAAAGGGAGATGATACAATTTCTTACCAAATGCTTGTTTTCTCTAGAAACAAATGGAAAAATTACAGTGTAAACTCAAGAAAAGGTGCTATAAATTTTCTTCACAAAGCAATAATAGATGTTTACGAATACGTACAGTACAGTTTAACAAATACAATTGAGAAGTTTGAACCAATAAAGAAAATAGCTGTTTTATCCGAGAAAATACTAAACTACATTTCTACAAATAAAGTACTTAAATTTTTAGCAATAACTCTTGTTACGATATTTTTCATTTACCTTACGTTAAAGGTAAACGTATTTTTACTTATACTTTTAACGTATGCAATATACATTGTACTTCAGAGGTTACTTATTTACATTAACTTTAGAGGTAAAATAGTATGAGTACATACAAAGAAGCTGGTGTAGACATAGACAAAGCAAATACTTTAATAGAAGAACTAAAAAAAGATATTTCAAAAACTTACAATAAAGATGTTTTAGCAGGTGTGGGAGGGTTTGGAGCACTTGTAAACGTAGACTTAAAAGAATACAAAAATCCTGTATTATCAATATCCACAGATGGAGTTGGTACTAAGTTAATACTAGCAAAAGAATACAATAAAATTGATTGGATTGGTATAGACTTAGTAGCTATGAATGTAGATGATGTTGTATGTACTGGAGCAAAACCAATATGTTTTGTAGATTACTTTGCTTGCGGTAAACTGGAAGAAGAAACGTACAAAAGAATAATAAAAAGTATAGTAAGAGGTTGTGAAATAGCAGGTGTAGCGTTAGTAGGTGGAGAAACAGCAGAAATGCCAGGGATGTACAAAGATAGCGATTTTGACTTAAATGGAACAGCTTTAGGAATAGCAGAAAAGGAAAATATTCTCCCCAAAGATGTGAAAGAAGGTGATAAGTTAATAGCCTTAAGATCAAGCGGATTTCACAGCAATGGTTACTCCTTAATAAGAAAAGTACTAAAAGAGAAAAAAATAAATCCAGAAAAAAACTACACTTTCGAAAAACCCCTAATAGACCTTTTACTAGAACCTACAAGAATATACTGTAATATACTTTACCCATTAATAAAAAAAGGATTAATAAAAGGTTTAGCGCATATAACAGGAGGAGGAATAATAGAAAACACTTTAAGAGTTACTCAAGGTAAAAAAATACAAATATACTACGAAAAAATAAAAACCCCAGAGTTTATGAACTTCATCATAAAAGAAGGTAACATACCTAAAGAAGAATCTTTCAGAGTATTTAACATGGGAATAGGAATGATAATAATTACCGATAAAGAAGAAGAAGTTTTAAACGATATATCAAAATTAGTAGAATACGAAGTATATACAGTTGGAAAAGTAGTATGATAGACTTCAGAATATCAGAAAACAATACAGGCATACCTCGCACAAGACCCCTAATACTTTCAATAATAATAGCAATAACAATAGGAATAGTAACTGTAAGAATAGTAGATATGCAAATACTAAACAGAGATAAGTTTGTAAAATTAGCATTTATAAACATGGCTCAACAAACACCAATACCAGCACAAAGAGGGAATATATACGACAGAAATTACAATTTACTAGTATCAAGCGATGACAGTGTAGGAGTATTCGTAATACAAAAATACTTACCAAAAAGTGAACAGGAAAAAATAACAGTACTTTCAAAGCTTGCCGGGGTAATAGAAAAAGAACTAAAATTTGTATTAGCTAACATTGAAAGAAGAAAATGGGATATATACGGACCAATATTCATATCAGAAATAACAAAAGAACAAGCAATAAAGATACTCGAAAAACAAGAAGAATTTCCTGGAGTAGTTATTGACAAAGTGTACTTAAGAAACTACAAATACCCATACGAAACCGCCCACTTGTTAGGCTACTTAGCACCTATAGATCAACAAGAACTTAAAAAATTATCAGAAAGTGAAAAAGAAATATACCATTCTGGTAGTTACATAGGCAAAGATGGAATAGAAAAAGTATACGACAAAGTTTTAAGAGGGAAAGATGGAAAACTTCTTAGGTATATAGACGCAAAAAATAACATTGTCGGAACAGAAATATTTGAACTGCCAACGGAAGGAAATTCTTTACTCCTATCTATAGATATCGAAATCCAAAAATTGGGGTACGAACTACTAAAAAATTACCGTGGTAGTTTAGTAATGATGAAACCAACCACCGGAGAAATAATAGCCATAGTATCTTCACCATCATTTGATCCCAATAAGCTATCTCTGGGTGATTTCTCATACTTTCTCTCATTATCAACAGATGAAAAAAATACACCTCTATTCAATAGAGCAATCCAGGGAACGTACCAACCTGGATCAGTATTTAAACTTGTAACTGCTGCCGCAGCATTAGAACACAACAAATGGAATCCAAACAAATCCGAATACTGTCAAGGTGCACTAAAAATAGGTAAAAGAGTATTCCAAGATTGGGCAATACACGGAAACGTAAAAGATATCGTAAAAGCAATAGAAGTATCATGTGATGTATACTTTTACAAAGTAGGTCTTTCACTAGAACCTGAAGAACTAATAAACACTGCAAAAACGTTTGGAGTAGGAGAATATACTTTCATAGATCTACCAAACGAGAAAAGAGGTTTTAGAACAAGTGTTGATATCCACAGAAGGAAATACAACAGAGACATTCTAGGAGGAGACATGGCAAATCTATCCATAGGACAAGGTGACTGGTTAGTAACAAGTGTACAACTCGCTTCAATGATATCATTCATATTTAACGAAGGAATAGTTTACAAACCACACATAGTAAAAAAAGTACTATCTCCAGATGGCAAAGAAACTATAAAGGAAATCAAACCAGAAATACTAAGAAAAGACACAAAAATACAAAAAGAAACTTTTGAAATACTCAAAAAAGGTATGAAACAAGTATTCGAAGAAGGTACTGCAAGAGGATTAAAATTCCTAACCAAATACCCTATAGCTGGTAAAACTGGAACTGCAGAAAACCCTCACGGTAAACCCCATTCCATATTTGCTTGTTACGGACCAACAGATACGGATAACCCTGAAGATGTAGTAGTTGTTGCTGTAATAGTCGAAAACGTAGGAGCAGGATCAGCATACGCAGGACCAATTGCAGCAAAATTAATAGATGCATACCTAAACAAATACCAATATTCAAAATTAAAAACTAACAAAGATTAAAAACACTTTTTCAAAATTTTTAAACCCAAACTCAAATAAACCTTCTCAAACCTTAAACGAAAATTCTAAACATGTAAGAAAGGGCATAAATGCCCTTATTCACTTAATATTGCAACAGAGTTATATCCTCCGAAACCATCATTCTCTTTAAGAGGATTTGCTTGATCTTCTGACCAAACAACTCCACCATCTATTACATACTTATACTGCCATCTACCAGGTTTTATCTTCCACTCAACAGTCCAATACCCAGTTTTTGGATCTCTTTCCATAGGTATAGGAACATTATCGGTACCTGGTGTTCCCTGGGAAGGTGGAGCAGTCCAGTTATTAAACTGTCCAGCTAAATGGACAGTAGTAGCAGCAGGTCTATCAAAAGTAAATCTAACAATCAATTTACCAGTCTCTTCATCCTTACCAACAACTTCATAAGGTATATACCTATCCTTAAGAACATCCCACAACAAACAAGAACTCAAAACTAAAGATAACACAACAATCAAAGAAATTAATATATACAACTTAACTTTCATATTTTCCCTCCTTTAGAAACTTATCTTTAGATCAACATACACTCTTGGTAGATTCTGCAATACATAATTAGCATAAAACCCTTCAAATTTATTGTTACTCCCTCTATAAATATAATTAGGTATAGAATCAGATATCAAGCCAAAGTCAACATCAAAAACATCACCAAATATAGGATAACCGTAACCTACCCTAAAAACTACATTATCACTCCTGTAATAAACAAATGCAATAGGAATAACGTAAGATAAATTAAGATCAGATGTTTGACCAACTACATTTAAAAGTAACCTACTTGTATACATATTGTCATTCCACAAGAAATACCTACCACCTACATTTATCCCAACACCCTCAAAACCAATAAAATCAAAAGAAATACCAACGATTCCTCTAGCTTCAATAATATTAGCATTGTAAGTAGTTTTAACATTAGTATACTCTTCAGGTTTAATTGAAATAGATTGGTAAGAAGAGATAATAGATAAATTCAAAAATTCCAAAAGATCCTTTAACTCAATTCCTCCTTTAACTCCCAAAGCTCCACTCAAAGAAACTTTACCCTGAGCTAGAAAACTAATACCGGGAATATCAACAATAAACCTACTTAACTCATTAAGCGAATTCTCTTGAACATAAGAACTTTCCAAAACAAACTTTGAAATACCACCAATTTCTAGTTCATACTCTCCATAAACCTTAGCATTTGCAGAAATCCTACCAACATTATAGTAAGCATTTGTATTAGTATAAACACTAAGAGACAAATACTCTCCTCCAATCTGGACTTTTAACCCAGGAACAAAATCAGAAAAAACACCACCTAAAACTTTAAACCCGTTAGCACTTAAATTCGTATT
>CALFVP010000011.1 GCA_937928175.1 uncultured bacterium
TTCAATTTTATCTATTTCAAAGATGCTTTTATTTTTTATTAGGTTTTTGATCTTTTCATTTAGATCAAAATCCGTCTTATCAATGTTTTGAGTTATTTTTATGTTTTTGATTTTGGTTTTTTCTGAATCGTAGTACGTTAAGGTAAACGAAGTCAAAATTGTTAAGGACATAGTTATTACGAAAACTAAGCTGAAAAAGTTCATAATTTAAACTTTTTTGTAATAATTTTTTTTATTCTCTGTATGGAATTGTCAACATATTTTTTATTTTTACCTATTTTTTTTGCAATTTCTTCGTACTTACATCCCATCATTCTTAATGTTATTATTTCTTTGTCTTCTTCTGAGAAGAGGGTATTATTTTCAATAAAGTTAGTTATTTGTACTTCAAGTATAGATAAATCGATGTTAGAGTGTTTTTTATCCACTATTTCTGAATCTGATATTAATTCTAAAATTTTACTTTTCGTGGATTCGTTTTTGATTTTGTTTATTATTTCGTTTTTTACACATCTGCTTATGAATGTTTCAATTTTTGCTCCTTTTGATGGGTTAAACTTATCTATTACTTCTATTGCTTTTATCATACCTTCTTGTATGAGGTCGCTGGTCATAGAACTGTAATTAGGGTTTTTTTTTACAATATCCAGTACAACGTTTTTTACAACTTGGTGTATCATTTCATAGTTTAGTGATTTATTTTCAGGCATAGCGTTTACCTTATTTAAAAATATAGATATTTCTAAATGTTTTTTCAATAATAAAGTAGTTTTTTTATTATCGTAACATTGAATTTGTTAGATAAAGGTAATTTTTTTATTTTGTGGTATATTCTTGATATTATGTGATGTAAGGAAGTATAATAGTGGTTGTATGCCTAAGGGTTCATTAAAGGTAGTAGCGATTGCAATTCTTTGTTTATTTTCGTTTTTTGTAGGGTATCAATTAGGTTTAGTAAATACACCTCAGAAGGCGGTTAAGGATAGAGCTAAGGAGTTAGTGGATAAAAATAGGAAAGGTGAGGCTATAAAAAATTTAGAACTTGGTAGAAGGGAGTTACAGATTGTTATAGATTCTGTTGAGTTAGATGTTTACAGAGCGGAAATTTTGAAAAATTTAGCAAGACATTACTTTATGAGGGATATGTGGGGGCTTGCAGTTGAAAATGCGCAGAAAGCTATAAGTTTTTTGCCTACGGATTCTAGTCTATACTTTATAATAGGTGTGTCTTTGTTTCAGTTATCGAAGGTTGCAGAAAATAGATCCAGTGAGTATATAGATAGAGCGGAAATCAATTTAGAGAAAGCAATAAAAATAAATCCAGATTATTTTGATGCTAGGTACTCTCTTGCTATAGTTAAGATAGAAAAAGGAGATTTCAAATCAGCTTTAGAGCATTTAAATTACGTTTTGAATATAGAACCTAGGAATGTTTCAGCTCTGTTTGCTAGGGCAAGAGTATATTACGAACTTAACGAGCTTCTTAAAGCAAGGGACGACTATTCCAAACTTTTAGAAATACTCTTGCCCAACGACCCAAGAAGAAAAAAAGTTATTAAAAACATCGAAATAATTGATTCTAGTATGTAATTTTATCCTTTTAACTCTTTCATTATGTCTGGTGCTTTACCTGCACTGAATAGAACTTTTTCGTTTTTGTAAGAGTAAAGTTTTATCATTTCTTCTCTAGCTGGACCTAAATATTTTCTAGGATCAAATTCCGATGGTTTTTCTGCGAAGATTTTTCTTATTATTGAAGTCATAACTAGTCTAGCATCAGAGTCAACGTTAACTTTACATACAGCTGATTGAACTGCTTTTTGGATTTGATCTTCTCTTACGCCTGCAGTGTTTTCCATTTTTCCACCGTACTTATTTATGATTTCAATGTATTCTTGTGGTACAGATGAAGCTCCGTGTAATACTATTGGGAAACCAGGAAGTTTTTCTTTTATTTTCTCAAGAATATCAAGTCTTAAGGGTGGTACTTCTTCGCCTGGTTTGACTTTGAATTTGTAAGCTCCATGGCTTGTACCTATTGATATTGCAAGTGAATCTACACCTGTTTTTTCAACGAAGTCAACAGCTTGATCTGGGTCAGTGTATATTGATTTCTCTGAGGATACATGTTCTTCAATACCTGCTAATATACCTAATTCTCCTTCTACTGTAACATCAAATTGATGCGCAAAGTCAACAACTTTTTTAGTTATAGCTACGTTTTCTTCGTAAGGTAAGTGAGACCCATCGATCATAACTGATGAAAAACCATTTTCAATACAATCTTTAGCTAGTTCAAATGAATCACCGTGATCTAAGTGTAATGCTATAGGTATTTCTCCAAGCCCGTTTTGGTAAGCTATTTCTTTAGCAAATTCAACTGCACCTTTTGCAAGATATCTTAGTAAAGTTTGGTTGGCGTACTGCCTTGCACCTTTGGAAACTTGTAATATAACTGGTGATTGAGTTAAAACACATGCTGTAAGTATTGCTTGAAGCTGTTCCATGTTATTGAAGTTATAAGCTGGTACAGCAAACCCCTTTTGGTATGCATGTTTAAACATTACTCTTGTATTGTAAAACCCAAGTTCTCTGTAATGTACACTCATCTTCTACCTCCTCAAAAACCTTGAATATATTATATTTGCTAACTCCTAGAATTTCAACAAAGTACTGTACTTAAGGTATTTGTAATTTTTATTTTAGTAGTTTATTTTTCTAGATTCTTTTATTTTTTTCTCTTCAAGTGTTAGTAAGTGTTTTTCTTCTAAGAGTTCTTCTATTATTTCATTATCTTCGGATTCTTTGCTTATTCTCTCTATGATGTTTTGTATTTCTTTTTTTCTTTCGTTGATTTTCCTTATTTTGTAGACAGTAATTAAGAATTCGAAGTCATCTTTTAAGTTTTCAGAGAATACTTTTACTATCGATGATGCTTTGTTTTCTATTTCTGATTGTAGAAGGTAAAGAGTATTTACATCTTTTTCATCTACCTCTTCGTTGTTTATGTATTCTTCTAGAAATGAAAAGTAAGCTTTGATTGTATCGTTCTTGATATCTTCTAAGTCTATTTCTGCTTTGAGAGTATCAAGTAGTTTGTTATCTTTGGTTATCATGTAGGCAATTGCAAGTTCTATGTCTGGATTTGAAAGTTTTATATAGCTGGTGGTTATGTTTTCTGTTGTTACTCTTTGGTGTTTTTGGTATTTTTCAAACTCGGATTTTATTATTGTTTCGCTAATATTCATTGCTTCAGAAACTTTTCTTAAACTTTCTTCCTTGTCGTAAAGATTTTTCATCAAGGATATGATTTTAAATATTTCTAGTAAAAAGGACATTTTAGTGTTTTTTTCTCCGTATTTTATTAATTCTAGATTTTTTAGCAATAGGAAATCTATTATATCGTATGAGTTTTTGATTAATATACTTTCATCGATTACTTCTCCGTTTGCTTCGCAATATTTTACAAATTCATCAGGATCTTTTTGGTTAACTTTTACTATTTTGACTTCTAAGTTAGATGTAGTTAATATCAAAGGTATTGCTCTTTGAATTGAATTAATTCCTGCGTTATCTGAGTCAAAAAATAAGTACAATTTATCTGAGATACTGTCTATAAGTTTTATTTGTTCTGAGGTTAACGATGTTCCCATTACTCCACAAACGTTTTCAATTTCATGTTTGTGTAGAGATATAACGTCAAAGTACCCTTCAACTAAGAAAGCTCTTTTTGTATCTTTTATTTTATTTTTTGCGTGGTTAAAACCAAATAAGATATTTCTTTTTTTGAACAATGGTGTTTCTGGTAAATTTATATATTTTGCTTTTTCTTCTTGTGAGAGTGTTCTTCCTGCAAACCCAATAATGTCACCGTACTCGTTTTCAATAGGTAGTGTTATTCTGTACCTGAAGAGGTCTATTGGTTTGTTTGGGGTATTTACAACTAGTTTTGATTCGAATATTGTTTCATCTGTGAAAAACTTTGATTTTAGGTATTTGTATAAAGCATCTTTTGCTTTTGGTGCCATCCCAAATTTAAACTTTTTTGCAATGTTTTGGTTTATTCCTCTAGATTTTAGATAGTTTATTCCATCTTTGGTTTTATCTCCTTTGGTAAGGTAAAACGTAAAAAACTTCTGCGCTTCAATGTTTATTTGTTTTAGATTTGATATTAATGTTTTTGTTATTTCACTGCCTTTATTTAAAACACTGTCAAAATTGAATCCTACTCTGTTAGCTAATTTTCTAACTGCTTCCATGAAGGAAATTTTTTCAATTTCCATTAGAAATGTGAAAACATCACCACTTTTACCACAACCGAAACAATGGTATATTCCTTTATCTGGAGTTACGTAAAACGAAGGGGTTTTTTCGTGATGAAATGGGCATAATCCAACAAAACCTTTACCAACTTTCTTTAATTTTACGTACTCACTTATTATATCTTCTATTATTGTCCTGTTTTTTATTTCGTATATTGCATCCTTTATATTCATAACTTAAAACTCTTTTAGGAATTTCTTTATAACGTTTTCGCCATTTGTATGACTTTTTTCTGGGTGAAATTGGATAGCAAACACGTTTTCGAAAAATACTGATGATGTAAAAATTTCTCCATTGTATTCTGTTGTAGTGTTTATTATTTCTTGGTTTTTAGGGTTAGCGTAGTAAGAATGAACAAAGTAAAAATATTTTCCTTCGTCTTCTTTTGAAAAGAAAGGACTTTCTTTTACTACGTTTATTTGGTTCCATCCTATGTGTGGTATAGGAGTAGCAAAAGAAAATTTAATAACTTCTCCTTTAAATATACCTAAGCCTTGGTGTGTACCGTTTTCGTACCCTATTTCAAACAGTACTTGAAGACCAACACATATGCCCATGAATTTATTTCCCTTTTTTATCCAATTTTTTATAAAAGTGTCAAGATGTTTGTTTTTAAGGTTTTTCATAACATCTCCAAAACTTCCTACTCCAGGAAGTACAATTTTTTCAGCACTGGATAGTACTTCTATGTCTGAAGATATTATTACATCGATATTTAAACTTCTTCCAACTTTAACTATTGCGTTAAGTATACTTCTTAAATTACCTGCCCCGTAATCAATTATACCTATCATAAAAATATTATAAATCATAAAAATATTATAAATGATTTTTTTTTAGTTTTGTTTTTTCAGTGATTTGGATTTTACATTTCTTATAAAGGTATTACCAAACCTATGTGCTTCGTCTCTTACTCTTTGTAGTAACCTCAAGGCGTAAGAATTTCTTGGTAATGTTAGCTCCTTGCCATCTGGAAATACTATTTTTTCTTCTTGTT
>CALFVP010000012.1 GCA_937928175.1 uncultured bacterium
AAAGATATAATAGTAGGTACTTTTGATAGAGAAGGTAAATACATAATAAGTGGAGGTAAATCTTTTAAAGTTAAGGTATGGGATTGTACTACCTTTGAGTTAAAGAGAGTTATAGAATGGCATAGTAACGATATCATGGCCATAAAAGTTTCTAAAGATAACAAGTTTATTATAGCTGGCGATAGAGACGGAAAAATATCTATTTGGAATTTTTAGAAAATTTTTCTTTTAGTTTTTGCCATACTATGCTTGGTACTTTACTACTTATATCCCCTCCCAGTATTGCTATCTCTTTTATTATCGATGAGCTTACAAACATATTCTCTTCACTTGTCATAAAAAAAACTGTTTCTACTGCACTAATTTCCATATTCATAAGTGCTATTTGTAGTTCGTACTCAAAGTCTGATATTGCTCTTAGTCCTCTTACTATTGCTATTGCTTTGATTTTCTTAACAAAATCAACTAATAACCCTTCAAATTCCGTTACCTCTATCTTCTCGTTGTCTTTAAATACCTCTTTTGCCATTTCTACCCTTTCCTCTACGGAGAAAAGAGTTTTCTTATGAGTCGGTGTTTTAGGAATTGCTATTATTATTTTATCAAATATTTTTGATGCTCTTGTTGCAATGTCAACATGCCCATTTGTTATAGGATCAAACGTCCCAGGATAAACAACAATTTTTTCCATTTACCCCCCTTACTTTAATTATAATTTTACTGTTACCTTTTTTACGAAGTATCGTAAATTTCTTTTAGCAATTTGAAATAAACTAAGTTTTGGTTTTATAATAAGTAATCAAAGTTTTTGAAGGTGTCTTATGAAAACTATAATGTTAAAGGGCAGTCAAGTTAGTAGGAAGTATTACCTCATAGATGCTGCTGGTAAACCCATTGGTAGAGTTGCAGTTGCCATAGCTAAATTACTTACAGGTAAACATAAAGTTGATTATACACCACATATTGACAATGGTGACTACGTTGTTGTTAAGAATGCCTCAAAAGCTATAATGACAGGTAAAAAAAGTGAGTATAAAGTATTTTTCTGGCATTCTGGTTATCCTGGTGGTCTTAAACATGTTTACTTCAAGAACGCCATAATCAATAACCCAAGATTCGTTTTTGAAAGAGTTGTAAGAGGTATGTTACCTAAAAATAGATTAAGAAAAAAAAGGTTAAGAAGAATGATAGTTTTTAAAGATGAAAACGTTAATATTCCGTTTAATTTGATTGAGTATAAGGTTTAGGGAGGAATAGAATATGGCCAAAAGTTCTGTTATTTTGACAAGAGGAGCTAGAAAAACTTCTGTTGCTAGAGTTTTTCTTAAACCTGGTGGAAAAGGAAATATAACCGTAAACGGTAAAGATCTAAAAGAGTACTTTAAAAATGTTAGTAAGTACATTGAAAATGTCCTACAACCGTTCAAAGTTACAAATACCCTAGGTAAATTTGATGTTTACGTTAATGTAAGCGGTGGTGGTATTTCTGCTCAATCCATAGCCATAAGACATGGTATTTCTCTAGCTTTAGCAAAGTACGATCCTAATACCTTAAGACCTATACTTAGAAAAATGAATCTTGTTACTAGAGATCCAAGAATGGTTGAAAGGAAAAAGTATGGTAAAGTCAAAGCTAGAAAATCAAAACAGTATTCAAAAAGATAATTTAGAATGTTTATTGGTATTGTATACAATACTGATAAAGAAGAAAGCAAATTAGTTTTATCTTACCTTAAAAAACTTCTCATAGAACAGAATTTTGATTTTTTCGTTTTAAAAACAGATTTTCGTAACTTCTCTGCCAATTTTAGTTCTTACAAAGATATAAAAAGACCAGATTTTGTTATATGTATAGGTGGTGATGGCACTATACTTTACGGTTCTAGGTTGTTTTCAAGGTATGAGGTTCCCATCGCCGGAATAGACGTTGGAAAACTAGGTTTTCTAATGCACTTCTCAAAAGACGAAATTCCTTACTTAATAGATCTCATAAAAAACCAAAATTATGAAATTGAAAATAGAATGATGATAAAAGCAGACGTAAAATTTAGCAGTAAAGAAAAGTATTCAAATTACTCTCTCAATGAAATTGTTATTACCAGAGGCAAATTTCATAGGCTTATTGATGTAGAAGTTTTTGTTGATGATGAATTTCTCAATAGGTATCGTGGTGATGGTGTTATTGTATCTACTCCAACAGGTTCTACCGCTTATTCACTTTCCGCTTTTGGTCCCATACTTATACCAACAATGGAAAACATAATTATTACTCCAATCTGTCCCCATACCCTCTCTGCTAGATCAATAGTACTCGATAAAAATACTAAAGTTACGTTAAAAGTTAAACAAATTTCCCCTTCCCCCATAATCGTTTTTGACGGACAGGAATACATTGACATTGACGAAGATGTAGAGGTAGATATTACTAAATGTGATTTTTACGCTAAGGTTGTAAAAAATCCTAGAAAAAAATTTTTTGATACAGTTAGAATAAAACTAAATTGGTAATTACTTAAAATCGTATTTATAATACTGGGGGGTAGTGGGGGTATGAGTTTGGAAGAAAGAGAAAGGTTTATAAATTTGCTTAAAAAACTTTTTCAGTTTGAACTTTCTGATTTAGATTTTGGCATATACCGTATTTTGAACTACAAGCGTAAGCAAGTAGAGAAGTTTATAGAGAATGATCTTACCTCTAGGGTAGAGGTAGCTTTTTCTAAGTATAAAGGTGAGAGGTTAGCTAATGTAGAAGAAGAGTTTAGGAGAATTGAAAAAAAGATTAAAGAGAATTTTGGTGATGAAGCTATTAAGTTTAATGGAGATCTTGAAGAGAGTTACAAAAAGACACCGCTCGGTAAAGAATACCTTGAGATAATGGAACAAAAAAGAGAGATAGACAAGATTGAAGAGGTAAAGTTACAAGTTTTTAACGATCTTTATAACTTTTTTTCTCGTTATTACGAAGAAGGTGATTTTGTACCGCAGTACAGGTATTCTATAAGAGGGCATAGGTATGCCATTCCGTACAACGGTGAAGAGATAAAGTTTTATTGGGTAAACTTTTCTCAGTATTATACTAAAACTGGTATTCTTTTTCGGGATTACACTTTTAAGGTAGGTGGTTACAGGGTTATTTTTAGAGTGGTTTCAGCAAAAGAAGAGCTTGGGTCTAACAAAGCAACAAAAGAGAGGTTTTTTATTTTAGATGGTGGTAAGCCTGTAGAGTTTGTGGGTAAGGATTTAATAATACGTTTTGAGTATAGAGAGCTTACGGAAGATGAAGTAAAAGGGTACGGGGTAGAAGGTGGGAGTAATCAATCGAAACAAGAGAAAGTGAACGAAGTTAGTTTTAGTAAGGTTATGGATGAGTTAGGTAGGTTAAAAGTTTACGAACTGATTAAATTTTTAGGTGAAAAGGATGATAGAGGAAGGGTACTTCTTTTATATCACATGAATAGGTTTAGTGCTAAAAACACTATGGATTATTTCATTCACAAGGATTTGAAAAAATTTCTTTTAGATCAACTGGATTATTACATAAAATCTGAGGTTTTGGATATTGAAACACTTGAAAGGGAAAAATTTTTAGACAAGCATATAACAAGAGCTAAGGTAGTAAGGGAAATAGGAGAAGCGATTATTGAATTTCTTTCGCAAATTGAGGATTTCCAGAAAAAACTATGGGAGAAAAAGAAATTCGTTTTGAGAACGAATTACGTTATTACCTTAGACAGGTTTGCAAAAAAGAATGCTTGGGATATTATTGAAAAAATTTTAAATCATAGTAATTTTAAAGAGCAGGTGGGAGAATGGAAAAATTTAGGGCTTGTAGGTGATGACTTTGATAAAGTTAAAGTATTAGAAATAGATTTAACTGGCAAAAAGTTAAATAAGAATTACCAATTCTTACCTATTGATACTAGGTATTTTAAAGATTTAGAGATTGAGATTTTATCTCTTTTTGATGATTTGGAGGATGAGTTAGATGGTTTGCTTATCAAAAGTGAAAACTGGCAGGCTTTGAATTTACTTTTAAACAAATACAAGGAAAAAGTACAAACAATTTACATAGACCCACCATTTAACAAAGAACAAGACGCTGATTACCTTTACAACGTAAAGTATAAAGATTCCACTTGGGCAACTATGCTTGAGAATAGATTAAGACTTGCAAGGGAGTTACTAAACGAGAAAGGAAGTATTTTTGTAAGATGTGACTATAACGGCAATTGGATTGTTAGACCTTTGATGGATAAGGTTTTTGGAAGGGAGAATTTTAGGAATAATATTATTATCAAAAGATATAAAGGTTTACCTAAAACAAGTGAAATGAAATTTGAGGAAGAATTTGATTATTTAATATATTTTGTAAAAAATGAACTAAAAACTCTATTTAAAAATATTTTAAAAGATATAGAACCAAAATGGTGTAATTTATCAACAAGACCATCCACTAAAGAAAATAATAAACCTATAATAATAAATAATAAAGAATTCTACCCTCCTAAATTTCAAAGATGGGCATTATCACAAGATAGAGTTATACAACTTTTTGAAGAAGGAAAAGCAAAAATAGAAAATAATACAATTAAAATTTTAATAGACAAAGAAATAATAGGAACAGATTGGACTGATATAAAAAGCTATTCAGTAAATTGGGGTTTTAAAACCGAAAACTCCGAAATTCTCCTTAAGCGAGTTATAGAATCCACATCCAACGAAGGCGATTTAGTTATGGACTTTTTCCTTGGATCTGGCACTACCAAAGCAGTAGCTCACAAACTCAAGAGGAAATGGATAGGCATTGAAATGGGAGAACATTTTTATAGTGTAGTTTTACCAAGAATGAAAAAAGTTTTAGCCTATGATAATTCTGGAATATCAAAAGAAAAAGATGTTAAAGAAAAATACAATAAAGACAACGCAGGAGGC
>CALFVP010000013.1 GCA_937928175.1 uncultured bacterium
ACCCTCAAATTTATCTTCTCTCTTGAAAGCATATCCGCAGCTTTCAAAACTCTAAAATCATTAGCTTCAGGAAAAACAATGCTACCTTCCATTCCTTCAAGTTTTGATCTCAATTCATCCAAAAAATCTATCATATACCCCTCTAAAATACAAGAAGTAAATTATAAAAAAACACACAGAATTGTATCAACATTAAAAAATTCTCTAGATTCTTTTTTAACTCTTAAACAAACTTCCTAAACTACAACAACGTAAGGTACCCTATAACCATTAAAAGGAGCACCGTAAACGTTTGTATACGCTCCTGCAGAAAGAATATAAACTAAATCGTTAACATCAGGTTCAGATAAAACAACATTCTTAGCTACAATATCCATACTATCACAGGAAGGACCACCAATGTTAAACACCTTCTCTTTTTTCCTAGAATTCGTTCTAAAAAGGTAATTTATTCCTCCAATAACCTCCATAAGCCCATTAAACACTCCTACATCTAAATAAATCCAATTTTCACCATTCCTAAAAGATTTACCTATAACCCTAGAAACCATAACACCAGCCTCACCTACTATCCTTCTACCAGGTTCCATCTGAAGAGAAATATCACCGTAATCACTAAACATGCTCAAATTCTCATAAATGATCTTACTAAACTCCCTAAGGTTTCTAGATTTCTCCGTATAATCAATAGGAAACCCTCCACCAATATTCAGTACCCTCATATTAATTTTATACTTCTTTGCTATATCAAAAACCCTCTTGGACACAAATAAAGCTTTTCTAATACTTTCAATAGAGTTATTCTGAGAACCTGCGTGAAAAGTAAGACCAACTAACTCAATTTTTTTCCTAGAAGCGTAGTGAATTATATCCTCAACTTCATCTTCAAGCAAACCAAATTTACCACTCAAAGGCCAGGCACTCTCCGGATTCTCTATCTCAAGCCTTATATAAACTTTTGCATCAGGAAAAACGTACTTTATTTTGTCTATCTCTTCCTTTGAATCAATACACAAATAGTTAATACCAATCTGTCTACATACCTCAATAAAATCTACAGGCTTTACAGGATTGCTAGTTATCATTCTATGCCCACCAACACCAAGCTCAACAAGTTTAACTACTTCTGATATCGAAGCAACCTCAAAATTCGAACCTAAATTAGCCAAAACACTCAAAACATCTAAATTATCATTAGCTTTGACAGCATAGTATATCTTGAAATCCGGAAATAGCTTTATAATCTCATAGTACCTACGCTTTATTGTAAAAGAATCTATAACCAAAAAAGGTGGTTTATAACCTGTGTTTATAAGATTAGATATTATAGGCTTTAACTTTAAAAAAACTTTCTCTGGAAAAAGTAATCTCTCACTTCTAGGCAAAGGCGAAATATCTTCTTCCATTCCTTCCAAAAACCTCCAAAAATTTGTAAGTTAATATAAAAAAACAATAAACACAATTTCAAATTCAAAAACATTTTAACAACATTCAATAAACTACCAACCTCCTCACCCCAAAAGCTAAAAATTCAAAATAAAAGGTATTCCATACCTTATAAAAGGTATCCTATACCTCATAAAAGGTATCCTATACCTTAAATGAAAGAGAATAACAAAATTATTAATAATAAGACTTATCAATAATAAGACTTATTTGGAGGTTATATGGAAATATCACTAATAAAAAGGGGGACTGTTGAAATAATTTCTGAGGAAGAGCTTATTGAAAAGATAAGAAAAAAAGGAAAACTAAGAGTAAAATTTGGTGCAGATCCTTCGGCTCCAGATTTACATCTAGGACATACAGTAGCATTAAGAAAACTAAGACATTTTCAAGATTTAGGACATACCGTTATTTTCATAATAGGTGATTTCACTGCAATGATAGGTGATCCTTCTGGTAGAAACACAACAAGAAAAAGATTATCAAGAGAAGAAGTTACAGAAAATGCAAAAACTTATCAAGAACAAGTTTTTAAAATCCTAGATAAATCTAAAACAGAGGTAGTTTACAACAGCGAATGGTTTAATAAAATAACTTTCGAAGAAGTATTAAACTTAACGAGCAAATACACAGTTGCAAGAATGCTAGAAAGAGATGATTTTGAAAAAAGGTACAAAAACGGAATTCCTATATCAATCATGGAGTTTCTCTATCCACTAATGCAAGGATACGATTCTGTAATGGTTAAAGCTGATGTTGAAATAGGTGGAACAGACCAAAAATTTAACCTTCTAGTCGGTAGAGAACTACAAATAGAATTCTCACAAGATCCCCAAGTTGTAATAACTTTACCCCTCCTCGAAGGAACAGATGGTGTAAGGAAAATGAGTAAAAGCTACGGAAACTACATAGCAATAAACGATAAACCACTTGATATGTTTGGTAAAATCATGTCAATACCAGATGAACTAATTTTTAAGTACTTAGAATTACTGACAGATATCCCTATGGAAGAGATTAACAAAATGAAAAAAGAAATAGAAAACGGTTCCAATCCCAGAGACTACAAAGCACTCCTAGCTAGAAAAATCGTATCATTCTTTTATAACGAAAATGAAGCAGAAAAAGCTAATAACGAATTCGATAAAATATTCAAGTACAAAGACATACCTGATGAAGTAGAAAAAATAGAAGTAAAAGCTGGAGAATACACCATAACTAACTTATTGGTAGAAATAAAAGCTATGCCATCTAAAAGTGAAGTAAGAAGAATGATACAAGGTGGAGGATTATACGTAAACAACCAAAGAATAACAGACGTAAACTTCACCATAAAATTAGACAAAGAAACACTAATCAAAATAGGTAAAAGAAAATTTTTTAAAATAATACCTTCCTAAAAGTAACTAAAATGAAAATAAAGGTATTAGGAATAGGACACGCTCTAGGGGGAGATGACTTTATAGGAATAAAAGTTGTAGAAGAACTATCAGAAGAAATTTCTAACCCCAATGTAGAGTTTATCACTACAATGGACCCATCAAAAATAATATACCTTCTCGAAGATACAGACATGCTAATAATAGTAGATGCAGTAATTGGCAAAAAACCAGGAAAAGTACTATTAATAAACTGGGAAAAATATCCAAAAAATATAAAACCAATATCATCTCACGGATTTGAAGTTACATTTTCCATAGAAACAGCAAAAAAACTAGGAATAAACATCAATAACAAGATCAAAATAGTAGGAATCACTATAAACCAAATAGTAATGTACTCAGATGAAATATCAGAAGAAGTAAGAAAATCAATACCTAAAGCAAAAAAAATCATAAAAAACTTAATATCACAACAAACAAAACACTAACGGGCGAGCGACGGGACTCGAACCCGCAACCCTTGGAGCCACAGTCCAATGCTCTAACCAATTGAGCTACGCTCGCCGTAATTTTTCATTTTTAATTATAATTCTTTCCCTTCTTGTTATTCAACATAAGTTTGCTTGCTTTTGAGGTTGTTTTTTTAAAAACAAACAAGTTAACATAATTTAAAAAAAGTAAAAACCTAGTTTTTTCAATTTTTAAATTTGTCTAAGTTTTAGTGTATTATTTTGTAATATGTTTGCTGAGGTTTTGGTAAACGTGCCTGTGGATGAAACATTTTGGTATTCTGTTGGAAAATTTGAAAATCAGGTAAAAAAGTACTATAGGGTAGAAGTTATTTTTTCTCACCAAGAAAAAGAAGGAATAGTAATTAACCTATCAGAAAAACCTTTAGGCAAAAAGCTTGGTGAAATAAAAAAAGTTATAGACAAAGAAGAAGTATTTTCGGATGAGCAAATGGAATTAGCAAAGTTTATCTCAAACTATTTCACTTGTTCTTTATCTGAAGCAGTATTCATGATGATACCAAATGCCAGAAAAGTAGTAAAAACACCTTCAAACCTTCAAATTCCTGAAATAATTGAAAACACTGTTTTAACTACATCTCAGGAAAACGTTTACAAATCCATAAAGAACACTTTCAACAAGAGTGAAATTTTTTTACTTTACGGTGTTGCAAGTAGTGGTAAAACCGAAATTTACAAAAAACTTATAAGAGATGTCTTAAATCAAGGAAAATCAGCTTTACTTCTTGTACCAGAGATATCTTTAACCCCACAATTAATTGATAAATTCAAATTCATACCAAATGAAATAATGTCAACTTATCACAGTATGCTAACAAACAGCGAAAGATTCAATATCTACCATTTAGTAAAGAAAGGAATAAAAAAGTTTGTAATAGGACCCAGATCATCGGTATTCTTACCGTTCAAAGATCTAGGTATAATAATAGTTGATGAGTTTCACGAAAGTTCGTACAAATCATCAAGTACACCTAGGTACTCAACAAAAAAGATCGTAGAATGGATATCAAAAAGGAAAAATATTCCCGTTGTTTTCGGATCAGCAACACCACCTGTTGAAGACTTCTACCTAGCAAAACAAGGAAAATACAAACTTCTAGAACTTAAAGAAAAATTCTCAAAACACCAAAAAGTAGAAGTAGAAGTAATTGATACAAAAACCTTACCTAAAAACTATACAGTAGCACCAAAAATAATATCAGAAATTAACGAAAAAATCAAAAAAAACCAACAAGTTATCGTAATCATAAACCGCAGAGGTTTTAGTAATCTAGTAAAATGCAATAACTGCGGATTTGTACCAACTTGTCCCAATTGCGACATAACTTTAACGTACCATAAATTTAAAAACTCCCTAGAATGCCATTACTGCGGATACAAAGAAGAATTTTTCGAACTTTGCAAAGAATGTAAAAATGGTAAAATACTAGATATAGGAATTGGTACCGAAAAAGCAGAAGAAACAATAAAAAATATCTTCGAAAAAATAAAAATCACTAGAGTAGACCTAGACACAATAAAAGAAAAAGAAACCTACAATAAAATATACCAACTACTAAAAAAAGGAGAAATAAATGTTATAGTTGGAACTCAAATCATATCAAAAGGTTTAGACATACCCCAAGTTAACTTAGTATGCATACTATTCCCAGAAATCATCCTCAGATTACCAGATTTCTATTCCTCAGAAAGAACTTTTAATCTTTTGCTTCAATCGATAGGTAGAGCTGGCAGAAGAGACGAAATTGGTAAAGCAATAATACAAACATCAGATACAGAGCATTACAGTATAAAAACAGCAATACTACAGGATTACGAAGAGTTCTACAAAAACGAAATAGAAAGAAGAGAAAAATTTGAATACCCACCATTCTGGTACATAACAAAAATCATATTCAGAAGTGAAAAAGAAAAAAATTGTATAGAAATCGGAAGATCAGCAAAAATACTTCTTGACAGTTTAGCATATACAAACAGAAACATAAAAATATCCCAGCTGCTACCAGCCCCCATAAAGAAAATATCAGGAAACTACAGATACCAATTAATAGTAAAATCTAAGGACGAAAACTTAATAACAAAATCCCAAGAAATAGTTTACAAAAACTTCAAAAATAAAAAAGATGTATACGTAGAAATAGACAGAGACCCAATATCACTCCTCTAAAGATAAACCAACAAGCTTTATTTCTGGTTCAAAAGTAATACCAAACGACTCAAAAACTCTCTTTCTAGCAATTTTTATAAGTTCCAAAACATCTTCAGCTTTACCGTTACCTAAATTTACTATAAAATTAGAATGTTTTTCAGAAAACATAACATCTCCTATTCTATACCCAGCAAGTCCAACCTCTCTTATCAATTTCCAAGCATTAGTATTTTCAGGATTCTTAAAAACGCTTCCAGCAGAAAATCCCCTCGGTTGAGTACTCGATCTATACATTAAATATTCATTAATTCTCTCTTTTATTTTTTCTTTAATCCCACCCCTTAACCTAAACTCTACAAACGTAACTATATAACCTTTTAAACTACTGTCTCTGTAAGAAAAACTTATCTCATCTTTCGAAAAAACAATTTTTTCACCATTTCTGGAAAAGCAGAATACATTGCTAACAATGTCTTTTAATTCGTTTCCGTGCGCTCCAGCATTCATCACTACCCCACCACCAACACTCCCAGGTATACCTATACAAAACTCAGCTCCCTCAAGTAAATAATTCAACATAACTTTAGAAAAAGCAGGTAAAGAATACCCAGCACCAACAAAAACCCTACCCCATTCCCCATCTCCAGAAAATTTAACACTTCTAAACTCACCCTCTAACTTAACCACAATAAAATCATCTATCCTACCATCTCTAATTAAAACATTAGAACCACCACCAAGAAGAAAAAAATCTATACCTTCACTGTAACAAAACTTAATAAAATCTCTTAACCCTTCTTCACTGTAAATTCTTACAAACTTATCTACATTACCTCCTATCCTAAACGTTGTAAAATCCTTTAAACAAACATTTCGAAATATTTCCACCCCTTCTATTTTATCCAACATACCTACCTCAAAATATAACGCATCTACCTAAATAATTTCAAGTCTCTAACCACCAAATTAAATACATCATTGAAAAGAACGAGAATTATAAGAAACACAATGGCAACAAAACCTATAGTCTCAATAACTGCTATAACATTGGCACTAGGTTTTTTTCTTGCAATTACCTCAAAAGATGATATAACAATATGCCATCCATCTAACCCCGGAAAAGGTATCAAATTGAATATACCTATTGCCATACTTATTATTGCAACGATTATCAAAATATTCTGTAACGCCATTTGGTTCTCAATAGCACTACTCAAAAAGTAAGTTATTCTTATAGGTCCAGCAACAGATGATTGAACATCAATTTTACCGGTAATCATAAGCTGTAACCCTTTGAGTATCTCGAAAAGCTTACCATTAGTAAAATTAAACCCTTCAACAAAAGCTAAAAACGGATTACTAACTTTTCTTTCAGTAACCACAACTTCATCATCAAAAACCTTAGGAGATATACCAATAACATACCTTTTATTCTTTTCATCAAACTTAGGTTTTACTTTTACCGTAAGTTTTTGAGAATTCCTAGCAATATCGATAACTATCTCTTCTCCTTTAGATTCCGATATCACACTCGCTATATCATTGAAAAACAAAATTTCTTTTCCATTTATTCTAAGTATCTTATCACCTTCCTTAAGACCAACTTCTTCTGCTGGTGAACCACTGAATACACTACCTATAACCGGTTTTGCGGCAAAAGATATTCCAAGTCCTCCCTCGTTGTTTATATAATTCTTAGGTATATAAACCTTAACAGAAAATTCTTTACCATCCCTTTCAAAAACAACATCAACATTCTGATCCATATTGTAAACAAGAACATAATCAATCTCTTGAAAAGAATTTATACTCTTTCCATTTATTTTCTTTATAACATCACCAGATTTAATACCAGCTAACGCAAAATAGTTTATACCCTTTGAAGTATCAACGTAAACCCTTGGCAAAAATCCAACACTCTTAAAACCAATAAAAAATATAAAACTCACAACAATAACAGCAAAAACGTAATTAAAAAACGGTCCAGAAAAGGCTATCAAAATCCTATTTGACGGTTTAGTACCGTAAAAAGTATTGCTATCAGAAGTATTAAGATCCGATACATTATCACCTTTCATCTTAACGTAACCACCAAAAGGAATTGCACTTATCCTAAAATCAACACCGTTTATCTCTTTTCCCCAAATTTTCGGTCCCATACCTATCGAAAATATCTCAACATCTACCTTTCTCCACCTAGCAACAATAAAATGCCCAAACTCGTGAACCAAAACAATTACACCTAAAAACAAAATACCTATCAAAATAGACACAAACGTCAACATAATTCCTCCGCAACTAATAATAAAAAACAAAAAATCTCTTTTCAAATTTGAAAAAAAACAATACCTAAGTATATAATGTCCCTATATGCCTAATATAGCACCAACGAAACTAAACTTAATAAACACCAAAGAATTTTTAGCATTGGCAAAAGAAGGAAGAAACCTCCTAGACGAAAAAAAAGAAGTATTAATAACAAATATACTTACAGTTGTAAAAGAAGTAAAAAAACTAAGAAAAGAACTCGATGACCTAGTAAGAGAAATATACAACAACTTTATATACATAAAATCAATACTAGGGGATGAGTTTGTGTACAATGAATTAAAGTGCGCAAACGTAAGAGAAATAGAATTCGAAATAATAAACAAAAACATAATAGGAGTGATAGTACCAGTAGTTAAAAGTATGAACATAAAAGTAGATGCACAAATAAATTCATCAGTATTCTTTTCTTCTTACAAACTCGAATCAATAAAAAACAAATTTGAAGTTTTGCTCAAAAAGATC
>CALFVP010000014.1 GCA_937928175.1 uncultured bacterium
GTTTGGAAGAGTACTTAGAATCGGTGGTACCTTCGGAAGTTCCTGCTTTATGGCCTATGGAGGTTATCAAAGCTCAGGCAATAGTTTCTAGAACATACGCTTTGCGTAAAATTATCGAGAATAGAGATAAAGAATACGATGTTTTTGCTAGTTATAGATCACAAGTTTACTCTGGTACCAAAAAATTACATCCAAGGTCAAGTAAAGCTGTAAGAGAAACCAAAGGTGTTGTTATTGTTCACAATGGTGAAGTTATTAATGCTTTTTTTCATGCCAATTCTGGTGGATTTGTTGAATCTCCTGAAATTATAGGAGTTGGGATGCTACCTTATTTAAGACCATCTGTTGATAAATTTTCAAAAGAAACGTTTAGATCTTATTGGAATGTAACTATACCTTTAGATGAGTTTTTATTTAAGATTTTCGGTTTTAGAGGGCTTAAGTTGTTGAGTATAAATATTCCTTATAGGGTATCTTCCGGTTCTGTTAAGGTTTTAGAAATTGTTGCAAGTAATGGTAAAGTAAATAAAACTAATACTGTTAATGTTGATAGACTGAGGGAGATTTTCCCTTCCATTTTAAGTCCAAAGTTTGAGATTGAAATAAATGAAGGGAATATTTTCTTTAGGGGGTATGGTTGGGGGCATGGTGTAGGTATGTCTCAATGGGGAGCTAGAGAAATGTCTCTTCAAGGGTACAATTATAAAGAAATAATAAAATACTACTATAAAGATGTAGAATTATCAAAGTTATACTAAGAAATAGTATAGCATTACTCCGAATGAAGCAAACATTACTCCATCGAAAACGTCAAACAGTCCACCAAGTGATAAAAGTACGTTGCTTGAGTCTTTTGCTTCAAATAACCTTTTTACTAGTGATTCAATTATATCTCCTATGAAACAAAAAACCGTGACAATTATAGAGAGGACTAAAGTTTCGGTATAGCTTGATATAAAGAATGTATTTTGGTATTCGAAAAGTGTTAATATTGATTTGAATATTATTCCTCCTATTATTCCAAAAATTATCATTGCAATACTTCCTTCAAGTGTTTTATTAGGACTTGCTAAGAATGAGAGTTTAGTTTTGCCTATTAATTTTCCTACTATAAGCCCACCAGCTTCAGAAAACCATCCAACACCTAGTGAAAATGAAAGGAAGAATGTTTTTTTGTCTATATCTATTAGTTTTAGTATTAGCATTGATGATATACCTATAGATATGTACAAGGAAATTGTGAAAAAGATACTATCTGCTTGTAAGTAATTATGTTTGGATATGTTTAGGGATGATATTGTTAGGTTTATGAGTAACGTTATTATTATTAATGTTGAAAATATAATGAATACTGAACTTATATCTGAAAAAGTTGAGAACTGTAGTTGTGTATTTTCTGAAATTTTTCCTGTTAAACTAAGTGATGATAAAGTTATTATTGATAGTGTGGTGAATGTTATGAATATTAGTTTTTTTATTTTGGGTATGTAGAAATGCTTACTTTCAAACATTCTTATTACTTCAAATAGTAGTACCAATGCTAAAGAGATAAAGAAGATGTAAACAAAGCTAATGTAAATTGGTATGTTTAATGTTGGTAATGCTATCAAGATTATAATTGGTGATATTATTATTGATATTAATATTCTCTCTTTTAATTCTTCTTGAATCATGTTTCTTCTCCAAATTTTTTATATTTTAGATTATTTGATTTTGTTTTTTCCATAAAAGAATTTATTTTATTTTTTATTTTCTTTTGATTTATCATTAAAATAGTTGGGGTGGTGGGTTGTATGGGTAGGTGTATAGTGAGTGCTAATCAGAAAGGAGGGGTAGGCAAGACTACGACAGTAATAAATATTTCTCATTACATAGCTATGAAGGGGTATAAGGTTCTTGCTGTTGATATAGATCCTCAGGGAAATTTAGGTAGAGGATTGGGTGTAGAGATCTCTCAGATGAAAGTTGGTACTTATGAGGCTATTATGAACCAAGATGATCCTAACGATTTGATAATACCTTCTAAATATGACAATTTGTTTTTACTTCCTGCAAATTTGCAGTTAGCTGGGGCTCAAGTTGAAATTTTAAAACTTGAGGATAAGGAGTACAGACTTCAGAAATTTATAAAGGAGGTTAAAGGTTATTTTGATTTTATTTTCATAGATACACCACCGTCTTTAGGTATTTTAACTATAAATGGGTTAGTTGCTGCTGATAGCGTTTTAATACCACTTCAGACAGAGTTTTTTGCTATGGAAGGAGTTGTGCAACTTCTTAGAACTATAAAAGCAGTTCAAAAATCTTTAAATCCATCTCTTTACATAGAAGGTGTACTTCTTACAATGTACGATATAAGGACAAAACTTTCTAAAGATGTTGCTGAACAGGCGAAGGAGTTTTTTAAGGACAAAGTTTACAATACGTTTATTCCAAGGAATGTAAGGCTTTCTGAAGCTCCTAGCTATGGCAAATCAATATTTGACTACGATCCTACGTGTCCTGGAGCTATTGCTTATCAAAAGATAGCAGAGGAAATAATTTCTTAGGAGGTTTTATGAAAGAGAGAGGATTAGGTAAAGGTATAAAAGCACTTTTGGAAGATTTCGATTTGGTTGAAGATGTAAGTAAAGTTAAGAATGTTGATATTTCTAAAATAAGACCTAATCCTGAACAACCTAGAAAAACGTTTAGTGAAAATTCTTTAAAAGAACTTGCTGAATCTATAAAGGAAAACGGAATTTTGCAACCGATATTAGTTAGGGAAAAGGACGGTTATTATGAAATAATTGTTGGTGAGAGGAGGTGGAGAGCAGCTCAAATTGCTGGACTTAAAGAAATTCCTGTTATAGTTAAAAACGATTTAGATAATGCTGAAATGCTAAAATTAGCTATTATAGAAAATGTTCAAAGAGAAGATTTAAATCCCATAGAATTAGCTACTGCTTACAATGAGCTTATAGAAAAGTATAATTTAACTCAAGAAGATTTATCAAGGATGATAGGTAAAAGTAGATCCTCTATAGCTAATACTGTTAGGCTTTTAAAACTACCCCAAAAAGTAAAAGAGTATATTGTTCAAGGAGTTTTGTCCGAAGGGCATGGTAGAGCACTATTGTCACTTGAAGATGAAGAAGAAATTGTAAAATTAGCAAAAGAATCTATAGAAAAAGGACTATCAGTAAGAGAGTTAGAGGAAATAATTAACTTTAAAAAGAAGGAGTACATTTTAGACAAAAATGTTTCACGTGAAACAACAAATGAAAAAAATGTAAATCAAGATCTTCTTAATATAGAAGAAGATTTTATAGAGGTTTTTGGGACAAAGGTTTCTGTAATTGGTAACTTGGATAAAGGTAAGATAGTAATAAATTACTATTCAAGAGAAGATTTAGAAAGGATATACTCTATTATAGTAAAGCAAAATACTTAATTTTAGGGTTAAATATGTCTTTAAAAAGTAGAATTGAATTTGAAAAAGCAAAAACCAGAGCAAAATTAAATGAAATTCTAATGAAGATATATTTAGGGAGTAATGAACTTTTTTCTTTAGATGAGGTTAAATTGTTGACAAAATCCTATGCTTACAGGTATAGGGGTATTATGAGTATTCCTTTGAGCAAAATAAAAGGAAGTGAAGGAAGGTACCTCGATTTTGATAGAGAATTTTTACCTAAGCATGAAGGAATTAGAACTAAATGGGAAAATATGGTTGATTTCATTGACAAAGAAAGCAAGATACCACCAATTTTAGTTTACAAAGTAGGAGATAGTTATATAGTAAGAGATGGGAATCACCGCGTTTCTGTTGCTAAAAATATGGGACTTGAATATATTGATGCTGAAGTTATTGAAATGGTTACAAAGTTTCCTATAAAAGAACTCTCGGAAAAAGAACTTTTGTTAGCAGATGCCTACAATATGTTTTTGGAAGAAACTAAGTTTGATAAGGTTTTTCCAAATGTTCACATAAGACTTACTAATCCTTGGGGATATATAACACTAATAGAACATATAAACACTTATAGATATTTCCTTGGTGAAAAACTAGGTAGGGAAGTTAGTATGGAAGAGGCCATTAAAGATTGGTATGAAAACCTTTTTCTGAAAGTTACAAGTTTGATAAAGAAGAAAAAAATAAATAATCACTTTCCTAATAGAACTGTGGAAGATCTTTATATATGGATAATGGATCACTGGCATTACCTTAAAGAAAATACTAAAAACCCTCTTATATCAATAGCTGAAGCAATTGATAGCTTTGAAAAGTTACAAGTTGAAATCAAGATAAGTAAACTTAAAAAGTTTGTTTTAAACGTTTTCTTTTTCCCTCTCAAAATCGCTTACAGAGTGTTTAGGTTTATAATAAGCAAAATATTCTAACCTGTATGAGGTTATCCGAACTTTACAAAAAACATCAATTTAATGTGCACTATACAATGAGTAAGTACAATATCAATTTAAATGAATTAAGGTATGTTTTAGAAAGTTATTCGAATGGTATTAACTTCTGTTGGATCATTCAGGAAATTTTTTCAATAGAAAAAAGTATTGAAAATTGGTTCTCTTTTTCTCCTTCCATGATGAAATACATTTTTGAGAATAAGTTTGAAGGAAAATTTAATTTGGGCAAAGAGATAGAGATTAAGGGGTGTAAATTTTTGTCTTACTTGGGGTTTGAAATAATAATTCTAAATTACAGTACTAAAAACGGAGAAATAGATATAATTTGTAGGGAAAAAGATAAGATTAGATTTGTTGAAGTTAAAGGATCTTTTTCTGGTATAGTTCCCGAGGAAAAAATTGACGGTAAAAAAATTAATAAAATATTATCAGTTTCCGAAGATTTTAGTTATGAGGTAAATTGCTTTGATGTTGGATATGATGCTCTCTTCTTTGATGGAAGAGAGTTTAGATATTACAAAGATTTTTTATTGATGTAGAATATTTGGGAACAAGGATGTTCCTAAAAATATAAAATAAGGAGGACAAGGATGTCCAAAGTGAGAGTGAGGCAATCTAAAAACCGCCTCCGTTCAAAACTTACAGATAAGGATGTTCAAGAGCTTAGGACTAAAATAAGAGACCCTTCTTACATTGATTACGTAATTTCAGAATTAGCTTGTATAATATTCTCTAAGATAGGTGAAAATGTCAATCTGGATGAAATCTTCGAAAGTAAATTGAATTCACAAACAAAATGAAAAGGGAATCTCTATTGAGATTCCCTTATGTACTCTTTTAACCAATCTCTAAATTCCTCTTTTACTTCTGAAAACTCTAAAAGATATCTAACAAAAGATTTTGAGTATTCAATAGGAGTTCCTGTGTCTAAAAACTCTTCTTTCCTTAATTCTATACCTACTACTCTGTTTTCTTTACATAATTTATTTATTGCGTTTATATGGTAAAATTCTCCTTTTCCTTCGAATCTTATCCATTCTTCTTTCAAAATTTCTATTATTTCGTTTGTAAATAGGTACCTTCCTATGGTAATATAGCTAGAAGGTTCTTCTCCTTTTTTAGGTTTCTCTACTATTTCTTTTACTTCAAAAGTATTACCAATTTTTTTTACTCTAGCTACTCCAAACCTTTGTAACTCTTCTCCAGTTTTATCTAGTAGCGTAACTACATTCTTTTTGCTAGTGTTGAATAATTCGACTAACTTTTTACTCAGTGATGGTTTTGAAATAACTATATCATCAGGGTATAAAAGTATAAATGGATCATTACCTATAAAACTTGATGCTTCAAGAATAGCGTTTCCTACACCCATCATTCTTTTCTGTCTAACAAAGCAAATATTAACTTCTGGAGGTAATATCAAATTTTCTTTTCCCGTATTCTTGAAAAATGTCTCTAATTCAAATTCAACATCAAAATAATCATCTAGACTCTTTTTCCTACGACTAGTTACAACTATTATATCCCTTACCCCAGCTTCTATTAGCTCTACTATACTAAACTGAATAGATGGTATATTGTATAAAGGTAAAAGCTCCTTTGGAACTGTTTTCGTTACTGGGAAAAACCTACTTCCGTACCCAGCAGCAATTATTACTCCTTTCATAAGATGAATTTTAAAACACTCTAAATAAAAATCTCATTTTGAAATACGTTAATAAACTATACAATTAAAGTAGGATTTTCCTTTTAAATTGCTAGTATTGTATGATTTTTTATACTATATTTGTATGGAGGAATTGGATGTGTTTAGGTGTTCCTGGTAAGGTTATTGAAATAAACTATGAATCTTCGCCTGTTATGGGAAAAGTTGATTTTGGTGGTATAAAGAGGGAAGTTTGTTTGGAGTATGTTCCTGATGTTAAGGTAGGTGATTATGTTATAGTGCATGTTGGTTTTGCTATAAGTAAATTAAATGAGGAAGAGGCTCAGAGTGTTTTTAGGTATTTGGAGGAGATGGATAAATTAACTGAGCAGTTGGGAGGAGATTTATGAAGTATGTAGACGAGTATAGAAATTCAGAAATTGCAAAAAGGTATATTGAGGAAATATGGAAAGTTACGAAGGGTAATTGGATGATAATGGAGGTATGTGGTGGTCAAACTCATACAATAATAAAGTACAATATAGATGAGGTTTTACCTAGTAAGATTACGTTTATTCATGGACCAGGGTGTCCTGTTTGTGTTACTCCTATTGAAATTATAGACAAAGCTATAGAGATTGCTTCTTTGAAGGATGTAATTTTTTGTTCATTTGGAGATATGTTGAGGGTTCCTGGATCAAAGAAAGATTTATTTGCTGTTAAGGAGGAAGGTGGTGATGTCAGAATAGTTTACTCTCCTCTTGATGCTCTCAAAATAGCTATAAAAAATCCAAGTAAAGAAGTTGTATTTTTTGGTGTTGGTTTTGAGACTACTGCTCCTGCTAACGCTATGGCTATATATCAAGCTAAAATGATGGGTATTAAAAACTTTTCTGTGTTAATTTCTCATGTACTTGTTCCTCCTACGATGGAAGCTATACTGAATTCACCTAGTAATAGGGTCAACGGGTTTTTAGCTGCTGGGCATGTTTGTACTGTTATGGGTTATAAAGAATATGAAAGTATTGCTAGTAAGTATAAAGTGCCTATAGTAGTCACTGGTTTTGAACCTTTGGACATACTTCAAGGTGTATTGATGTTAGTTAGACAACTTGAGGAAGGTAGGTATGATGTGGAAAATCAGTATACTAGGTCAGTTAGAAGAGAAGGTAATTTGCAAGCTCAAAGTATACTTAGAGAAGTTTTTGATATTATCGATATGAAGTGGAGGGGAATGGGAATTATAAAAAGTAGTGGTCTAGGTATAAAAGAGAGTTATAAGGAATATGATGCTGAAAGAAAGTTTTTAATAGGGCATATAAAAGTTGAAGAACCTAAGGAGTGTATAAGTGGTTTGGTTTTACAAGGAGTAAAGAAACCTTTTGAGTGTAATGCATTTGGTACTTTGTGTACTCCTGAACATCCTTTAGGTGCTCCTATGGTTTCTTCTGAAGGAGCATGTGCTGCTTATTACAAATATAAGGTTAACAAAGTATAGGAGGTAGTATGGGATTTGAATGTCCTGCACCTATTAACTCTAGATCAAGTGAAAAAATAAGGTTAGGACATGGTGGTGGTGGAAGACTCACAAATAACCTTATAGAAAACGTTTTTAAACCAATTTTTTCTAATGAATACCTTGATAAATTACATGACGGTGCTGTTATCGATCTTCCTGTAAATAGGATAGCTTTTTCAACTGATTCTTACGTGGTAAGTCCTATATTTTTCCCTGGAGGTGATATAGGTAAACTTTCCATAACTGGGACTATTAACGATTTAGCAATGTGTGGTGCTAAACCACTTTTTATCTCTCTTGCACTTATATTAGAGGAAGGATTTGAAATTGAGAATCTTAAAAATATATTAGTTTCTATAAAACTTGTTGCTGATAAAGTTGGTGTTAAAGTTGTTACAGGTGATACTAAAGTTGTAAACAAAGGTAAAGGTGATGGAATATACATAAATACCTCCGGTATTGGAATCATAGAACATAATATGAACATTTGTCCTCAAAGCGTAAAACCTGGTGATTTGATAGTATTAAGCGGAGATATTGGAAGACATGGTGCTACAATTTTATCCTTAAGAGAAGGTATAGATTTTGAAGTTTCTTTGGAGAGTGATTGTAATGAACTTTGGACACCTGTGGAAGCGTTGATAAATGAAGGTATTGAAATACATTGCTTGAGAGACTTGACAAGAGGTGGTTTAACTAGTGCATTAAATGAAATTGCTAAATCTAGTAATTTAGGAGTGTTTATTGAAGAAGAAAACGTACCTGTTATTGAGGAAGTTAAAGCTGTATGTGAAGTTTTGGGTTTGGATCCGCTTTACGTTGCTAACGAAGGTAGATTCATAGCTGTAGTTCCAGAAAAATTTGCTAATAAAACAGCAGAAATAATTTCTAACGTTACAGGTGTAAATTCAAGTATAATTGGTAGAATCCAAGAAGAAAATAAAGGTAAGGTGTTGATGAAATCTTTAATAGGGAGTGTCAGGTTACTTGATATGATAAGTGGTGAGCAGCTGCCTAGAATTTGTTAAAAGGAGTGTTTATATGCATGAATCTTTATTAGCAAAAAATACTTTAGAAACAATATTAAATGAAGCAAAAAACAATAAAGCCTCTAAAGTTATTAAGGCTAAAATAAAAATATCGGATACAGAAGATTTGAGTGTTGAATCTTTTAAATTCCACATTAAAAACTATGCGCAAGGTACTATTGCAGAAAATATGGAAGTTGAATTGAACTTTATTCAAATTCCAATAGTATGTAATGACTGTGGAAATAGATTTTATTCAGATTCTCATATTTATTTGTGTGACAATTGCGGTAGCGAAAACACCTATTCTGGAGCAGAAGAAGGAATAATTATAGAGTACATAGATCTAGAAATAGATGAATCAAAAATATAGTTCCCCAAACTTTCTTATGATAAGTTTAGTAGTTTGTCTATAACAGGTTTGTTAAACCCAATTACAACTTTACCATTTATCACAGTAACAGGTACCCCCATTTGCCCAGAAATCCTAACCATCTCCATAGCTCTTCTCTCATCTCTTGAAACATCATAATCAACAAATTTTATACCCTTAGACCTAAGATAGCTCTTTAACATGTTGCAGTACGGACAACTAGGCGTTGAATAAACCTTTACTTCCATAAAAACCCTCCCTCATATACATATTACTGTATATAGTATAGTAAAATTTTTAGTAACTGTCAAGTTTTTTGTGAGAATGTTTTAAAAATTCAAAAACAGGAGATAGTATTACCTTGAAGATGAGACTAACCGTACTAAAACAAAGGTTTATACTCTTCCCTTTAAAGTTGAAAACTTGCTACTACTATCTCTTTAACCCAGATGGAAAACCATCGCTAAATTACATATTTTACAGACTTAAAAACCTACTTGGGTAGGAATTAGGTAGTTGATATAATAAAAAGGACGTTTTGTAGTTATGAGGTGGAATTATTGTAAAAGAAGGAAAAGGGATTATTTTCCTATGTGTATTTGTTTAGACTAAAGTTTTTAATCTGATTTTGAAAAATTTTCAGGTTTTTATTGTTTTTGTAGTTATGTTTTTTTGGAGTGATTTTTTAGGAATTACGTAGTATTGATAGTGCGAATTTTATATCTTCACTGGTTGTTATTTTTATGTTGTTTAGGTCTCCTTGTATTATTTTTAC
>CALFVP010000015.1 GCA_937928175.1 uncultured bacterium
TCAGAATCGTTAATATAAATTATCTTTGACAACATAATTTCAGAAGTAGCAGGAACATCCAAATCACCTAACCCCAAATCGTTAAGGTAGTTTTTCAATACTTCTTTTACTTCTCTGTCCAAAGATATCTCAAAATTCTCAAAAACTTTCTTACCTTTGATTTTACTGGCAAAACTTTTAAAATTTCCAAGATAAAAGTACAAATTTACCGAAGGTAAACTATCACTTACTTTCACGTAAACTTCAACTATACATTTATAAAAATCCTCACCAACAACATCATCAAACCTCTTAGAAGAAAACATAAACTTTTTAAAATCATCTAAATCTACCGTATCTTTTTTTAGAGAATAAGATAAAAAATTTATACTTTTCGGTAAACTTCTTATTTTTTCTTCATCCTCGAGAATTACCATCGTTTTTGTAGATACTTTTACAACAAAAACAAATTCATTTTTGCTAACCTGTCCGGGAATTTCTATTAAGTTTTTATTTTCATTTATCCTTTGATCAACTATTCTAATACTATCAATATCAAATTTGTGTTTTTTTACGATTTCCTGTTTTATCTTTTCTGTAAGTATTTCTCTAAATGTTTTTTCTATATTTTCTGAGTATTTTTGATATATCAGGCTTTTAGGTGCCATTCCTTTTCTATAGCCTGGAATGTTTGCTTCTTTTCTCCAGTAATCAAAAGATTTTTCTTCTATTTCCTTTATTTCATCTTCGGTAAGGTAAACATCGTATATAAAAACCCCAAACTCTTTTTCCTGAGATTCCATTCTCATACATTGCCCCAAAAACTAACTTAAATTTTAAAAAAAATACTCAAACTTTTTCAAAATAACCCTTAGCAAAACATTTACTTCGATAATTTCCAAAAACAGTATTGTTTTATAAGTATACAGGGGAAATTGGTAAACTTGAAAGAGTATTTTAACATTTTATATTATGAATAACTATGTCTGAATTTTTTAAAGCTTTAGAAAGTTATTACCTCAAATACAAAGAGTTAGAAAAGAAAATATCATCAATAGATCCAAACAAAGAAATAGAAGAATACACAAAAACGTTAAAAGAAATGAGAAAGTTAGATGACCATTTAGAACTTTACAATAAGTTCAAGAAGGTAATTGAGACCATCAAAGAAGCAAAGGAAATTATAGAAACTTCTGATGACAAAGAACTCGTAAGCATAGCAAAGGAAGAACTGGAGAAGAGTGAACACGAGCTTAAAAAACTTGAAGATGAAGCAGAAAACTTACTTCTTTCAACTGATGAAGATGCTAAAAACGTGATAATGGAGATAAGAGCTGGTGCAGGTGGAGAGGAAGCAGCACTTTTTGTAGCTGATCTTTTTAGAATGTACTCAAAGTTTTCTGAAAAGAAAGGATGGAAGATACAATTAGTTGATTTTAATGAAACTGGATTAGGTGGATTTAAGGAAATTGTTTTTATAGTTTCTGGTAAGATGGCTTATAAGTACCTTAAATTTGAGAGTGGTGTACACAGAGTGCAAAGAATACCAATAACAGAAGCAAGTGGAAGAATTCATACATCAACAGCAACAGTAGCAGTATTACCAGAAGCCGAAGAAACAGACATATACATAGACCCTAAAGACATAGAAATTCAAACATTTAGAGCAGGTGGAAAAGGTGGACAACATGTAAACAGAACGGAATCAGCAGTTAGAATAATACACAAACCAACAGGAATAACGGTACAATGCCAAGATGAAAGATCACAAATACAAAACAGAGAAAGAGCTTTAAACATACTAAGAGCAAAACTAATACAACTTGAAAAAGAAAAACAAAAACAAATAGAAGATAGCCAAAGAAAATCGCAAATAGGAAGTGGAGAAAGAGCAGAAAAAATAAGAACTTACAATTTCCCACAAAACAGAGTAACAGACCACAGAATAAATATGACAATATACAACTTAGAAAGGTTTATGGAAGGAGAAATAGAAGAAATGCTAGAAGCACTAATAGCAGAATACAAGAAAAAATCAATACAAAACCAAAAACTATAAACTTAAAGTAAACACAACCCTAAAACCACTTGGGTTAAAAGTAGGAGAATTCATAACGTAAACTCCTTGGTAATAATACCTGTTTGAAAAAGAATAAAAATAATAACCACTTACAAAAACATTTCTAAAAAAAGTTAAAGATATTCCTCCACCTATTGAAAAAGCTTTAGAACTTATTTCCTTAACTTCCCAACTAGATGAATAAAAATCAATATCATCGAAAAACTTCAAAGTAGAACCATCATAAGAAAGAACAATCGAAGGACCTAAATAAAAATAATCTTCAGAAACGGTAAACAAATACCCACTTCTAAACATAAAAAAATCAAAGTAATCAATAACCTTAAAATTACCTAACTTGCTTTGTATAAATGGAAAAACCTTATAAGCGTAAATAAAATCAATAAACATACCTTTACTAATAAAACCAAAATTAATTCCTATGAGGAATTTATTGTCATCTATACTTAAACCAATATCGTTTTCAAGATTCTTATAGTTCACGTAAGACAAATTTAGACCTAAAACAATTTTCGATAACCTGTTATCCGATAAACTATTATCAAATTCTTCATCCGCAAATAAATAACTAGAAAAAAACAAAAGTAAAATTACAAAAACCAAAAATTGTCTCATAACTTTAGTAAATATAACATAAAACAGTATCAAATTCAAAATTACTATTCCTCATCATCTATTTCTTTTTCACTAGGTTTTAGTTTT
>CALFVP010000016.1 GCA_937928175.1 uncultured bacterium
TTAAAATTGCCATCCAAAGAGCTAAGGAAAGGGGTTTTTCACTTGAAGGTGCGGTTTGTGCATCTGATGGCTTTTTCCCGTTTGGTGACAGTGTTAGATTGTTAGCTAGTGAAGGAATAAAAGCAATAGTTCAACCTGGTGGTTCTTTAAGAGATAATGAGTCGATTGAGGAAGCTAATAAAAATAACATTGCAATGGTATTTACCGGTAAAAGACATTTTAAACATTAAGTTTTTACTTTATATTGAGTAATACTTGTAACCTTGTAGAGTAATTTAATCCTTTTTCTATACAGAAAGAGACTATAAATTTAGACCTGTATAAAATTTCTTCAATAGTGCTACCTTGAGGCATTAAAAATACTCTGTTTTTTGGTAATCTGTGTTTTTCTATTAGAAGTTCAACTTCTTTTAGTTCTTCTTCGTTTGATATAACAAACTTAAATATTGAGTTTAGGTTTAAGAATTTGTTAAGGTTTGAGTAAATTTTTTGATAAATTTTTTTACCACCAGAGAGGTTACTACTTGAGAGTTTTGGAGATACGTTGAATTTGTATTTATATAATTTTTCTATGGGTAGATATATTCCTGAGGTTTCAAATTCAACGTTTTGGTAGTTTATTCTTGAAAGAATATTACTTATTTCTTCTTGATAGTAAAGAGGTTCACCTCCTGTGAATACTACAATACCTTTTTTATTTTCTATGAATGTTCTTATAATTTCTGTGATTTCGTTAATACTTTTTTCTTCACCTTTTTCAAACGGTATGGAGTATTTTGTATCGCACCACGAGCAATCAAGTGGACAACCTTGAGTTCTTACAAATAGTGCTACCTTACCTACACTTTCTCCTTCTCCTTGTATGGATTCAAAAATTTCTGATATTCTCATTTATTCCAGATACTTTATTTTTATTGAAATTCCTTTTATACCTTCAGTAACGTCAAAAGAGAGGTACGAAGGTCCTTTACCTGATATAGGTAAGGGTCTACCGTTGGCTTTTACTGAAAGAAACTCTAAATTGGAAGTTTTTATAACTAGCTTTGATTTTACGAGTGTTGTTTTTGATTCGTTCTTTTTTAGGTATAGTTGTTGTTCTTCGGAGTTATCACTTACTATGGATAACCATAGTAAATTAGAAGAAAATATTTCAAACTCTACTGGTATACTTGCCTTTTCAATAAATATAACCTCTTCTTTAGATTTTCTTTCCTGCGATTTATAAAATGATATTCTCATTGATGGTTTACCACCTATGAACGATTCGTACTTTATTTCAAGGTCTACTATTCCATCTAAATTAAAGTCCATCATCGATTTACTTTTTAGCGTGAATGAAGAAATAGTATTGTTTATACTTAGAAGTACGTCGTTTCCGTTGTTTCTTATCTCGATTAGTTTTATTGTTATTTTTCTATTTCCTACGTTATAGGAAAATTCTTCTCCAACGGAAAACGTTTTTAGTACTATTTTTACACTATCGTTGTCAGAAATTACTTCGTAGTTTTTAGAAAAAATTACACTAAATAAAAACCATAACGCTGCTATTAATAAGGTTACTATAAATAGTATAGGGAGAACTTTCTTTAAATTTATTTTGTCTAACAACGAATAATTTTTCCCTACTAGTACATCTAACGGTACATCTTTTTCTTCTATTTGTTTTTTTTCGTATAACCTTATTGCGTATTCAGGATCACCTCCAAGAAACGATACGTAAGATTTTATGTATCCCCTCACGTACACTTCACCAGGAAAACTAGAAAAATTCTCTCTTTCCATTTCTTCTATGTATTTTCTTGGTATGTTTGTATTTCTAACTACTTCCTCTATTGATATGCTTTTACTTAGTCTTAAGTTTCTTAAATAGTTACCAATTGATTCCATACTACATTCCTTTGAAATTATGGATGTTTAATTTTTGTTTTTTCAAGATTATTGAATGTGGTAGTTTTTTTTGTTAAAATACCTTAATAAAGGAGGGCTAGATGGTAAAAAGGTTTGTTTTAGTAGTGTTATCTTTTTTGTTTGTTAGTTTTTCTTTCTCTCAAGAAGGTGATGTTACAGTTTTAGTAAGTAGTGCTGGAGATGGTTGGTGGGTAAAAGATACAAAGTACAGTTCTCTTCCACAGTGGCATAATTCTATTGCTTATGAAATATTTGTTAGGAGTTTTTTTGACAGTAACGGTGATGGTATTGGAGATTTTAATGGAATTACACAGAAACTTGATTACTTAAAATCTTTAGGAGTTGATTATATATGGCTTATGCCTATACATCCATCCAAAGAGTATCATGGTTATGATGTTATAGATTACTATGATGTTAACCCACAGTATGGTACTATGGAGGATTTTGAGAACTTGGTAAAGGAAGCAAAAAAGAGAGGAATAAAAATAATAATAGATTTTGTTTACAATCATACTTCAAGGCATCATCCTTGGTTTATTGATTCTGCAACAAATGAAAATTCAAAGTATAAAGATTGGTACGTTTGGAGTAAGGATCAACCTATAGGTGATTGGCCTAACCCTACTGGACAATCCAAACAAAATGTTTGGAACAAGTTTGATTTTGTTACGAATGCTTATAGGTATGGATGGTACTTTTATTCTGCTTTTAACTTTAATATACCAGATTTAAATTTGGAAAATCCTGATGTAGTTAATGAACTTAAAAAGATTGCTAAATTTTGGATTGATAAGGGAGTAGAGGGGTTTAGAATAGATGCTGCTAGGTTTGCCATAGCTAAGGGACCTGATAAGCAAGCTGATACCCCTGAAACAATAGAATTTTGGAAAGACTTTATGGGATATCTTAAGAAAATAAAACCAGATGTATTTGTCGTTTCTGAAGTTTTTGCTGGACCTTCAATCGTAGAAAAATATTACCAAGGTGGAAAAACTTTTGATACTTGCTTTAATTTTGAGTTTGCCACATCTTTTGCTATTCCTCCACTCGTTGCTTCAAAATCGAAATCTGCAGTAAATTCTTTAAATGGTTGGTATAACAGTAAACAAATACCTATAACGTTTTTATCTCCGTTTCTTTCTAATCATGATATGGGAAGATTTGGAAGTAAAATAAGGAATGATGATGCTATAAAAATGGCTTTGGCAATGCTATTAACAACACCAGGTGGAATGCCGTTTTTGTACTACGGTGATGAAATAGGTCTTCCGGATGATAGTAAAGTTTTAATAGGCGATGCTGATAGAAGAAGTATAATGCTTTGGGATGATACGAAATTTGGTGGATTTACAACAGGACCTAAAATATGGCATGCTAGATATAACCCAATCGAAACTAACTACTCTGTTAAAGTTCAAGAACAAAATCCTAATTCAATACTGAATTTCTATAAATCTCTTGTGAATCTAAAGAAAAACAAAACAAAAGCATTCTCTTCTTTTGCTGAATTTAAAAGTTTAAACGTTTCAAAAGATGTTGTAATGGCTTACGCTAGAAAATTCCAAAATGATTATGCTTTACTTATGTATAACTTCAGCAAAAAGGATGAAATTAAGGTTAACGTAGATTTGCAAGATTTACCAAACGATTTATCTTTGGTTGATACGCTATCTTCTCAAGGTAGTGATCTTAAAAATTTTGCTCAAGAACTTATAAAAAATAAAACATCACAGGTATCGCTTAAACCTAGAGAAGTTGCTATAATTTTGTTTTCTTCTCCTAAGTCAGAAGAAAAGACTCAAAAAACAAAGAAATAGTACTTTCTACATTGCTTTGCTTAAATAACTTTATTTTTATTTTTGTACTGTTACGTTTTTTTGTAATTTAGAATATGTATACGTTTTTTTCAGTTATTACGATATCTAGTTTTTGGTCATGTTCTTCTTTTGGTATGGAATCTACTTTTTGGCATTCGTAAGCAAGTCCAATTTTAATACCTATTCTATTTGAATTTTTAGCTATGAAAGCATCGTAAAATCCTCCACCGTATCCAATTCTGTAACCTTCTTTATCAAATCCTATTAAAGGTATTATTACAGTATCTATGTATCCAGTGAATATTTCACCATCTGATGGTTCTAAAATTCCTTTGTATCCAGTTGTAATTTTAAATTCGTTGTTTACTTTAATTGTAATTATATCCTTATTTGATACTTTTGGTAGTATTAAAATTTTTCTTTCTTTTATTGTTTTACTTATTAGGTTTAACGTCATGACTTCTGAGTTTATGGATATATATATCATAATTGTTTTTGAGTTTTTCCATTGAGGTAATGAGATTAACTTTTCGTGTATTTCTTTTGAATATTTTACTTGTTCTTCTAGTGTTAGAGAGTTTCTTTTCGATGTTAAGTAATTTCTTAAGTGCTTTTTCATTTTTACGTAGAGAATTTATTGTCAATACTTTTTAAGTCTTCTTCTTCTACGTAAATTTCTTCTTTTCTTGTGGCGTATGGTGGTTTAGGAAACGTTATTACTATAGGCACTTCGATATCAGGTTGGAATAGTATCATTGTACCACTTTTTATTTTTTTTGCTTTTTCTTTAAACTCTGTAGGTAGGTATTTGTAAACTTTGTTTTCTATTTCTCCTGAGTCTGTCCTACCAATAACTTTTATACTTGAATTGGATATTATTCTTGGTTCAACTTCACTTGCCATTTGTTGTGCTCCTATAAGTATTATACCTAAACTTCTTCCTCTTTCTGCTATATCAAGTAGTATATTTTTTATGGGGCTATAACCTGTTGAAGGTGCATACTTGTTAAGCTCATCTATCATTATAAATACTGTTTCTTTTTCTTCTGATCTTTTTCTGCCAAAGTAGAGGTCAGATAGTATACTACCAACTACAAACCTTTGGGCTCTAAAGGATAAAAATTTATCTGATATACTTACAACAGATATTTTTTTCTCAGGTATAACTTTCTTTGAATCTTTATTAACTACCATAAATGATATATCTTTAGCGCTTACTAAGAATTTTCTTATGAATTTTGAAATAGTTTGAGATGGTGCTCTAGAAGGAAAAAATACTTTTTTAAGTTGTTCTGATAATTTTCCTGTCTCATCATTTTCGTACCCAGATAAGTTTAATAATTGTGATAAAGGTACCTCTACTGTTGGTTCTTTGGATGATATAATATTAACTTCTTCACCGTAAAGAGAAGTTATATTAAGATTAATTTTTCTGTTATCTAGGGTTACTTCTATTTCTACTCTGTTTTCTGGTGATCTTTGAGCTAATTTCTTCATTGAATTTGAAAAGTAGTTTAGTACGTAAGTGAAATTGTCATCTTCTTTTTCTTCTTGATCAAACATGTATTCGCATAATCCCTCCATGAAAAAATCTTTAATTGACCATCTGTATACCTTTAATTTATCTTTTTCACTTACTTCTTCCGTTAGTGCTTCTTCTGGGTTTTCGGATTTTGGCGGAGCATAAAATTCAATGTCTTTTTTTGAAAAAGGTTTAAATTCTATACCTAGCTTTTTAAATGCTTCTTCAGACTTTTTGTCTTTACAGTTTAAACTTTTCTTATCAATGTGTAATAAATCTTCACCTTTTACGCTGAATATTATTGCTTTTATGTTTCTTTTTTCTGAATCTTTTATGCTTTTACAGTACATCATTGAATGTATTAAAAATAGTGCGTAGGATGTTTTTGTAGCTATTCCTGAGATGCCTGATATTGATATGTGTGCACCCTTTTTACCGTTTATGAAATCCCAATTTATGTACGCCGGTTCACCGTTTTTTAGTATACCTGCTGGAAGTAAGTTTTGATGATTTTCCATGTTTATAGCTTTTTTAGTTTCATTTTCATTAAAAACTTTGTATACTTTACTTCCTGGTTCTGGTGGTGTAAGTGATTTTTCAGGTTCTATTCTTGTTATGTTTACGTATGCAATGTGATATTTTTGGTAAGGTATTCTTCCTTTTTGTACCTCTTTGTTCCAACTGTGAAATTCTAGTCCTTCAAAACCTTTGATAATATTTGTGATGATCCCATAAAATTCAATTTTTCCTACTCCATTGACGTAATTAATTACCTTGACAATATCATCAACAAACACTGGGTTATCTTCCGATACCTGAAACCAAAATTCAAACGGTGTTGACTCTTTTGTACCTATAACTATTCCTACCTCGCTTTTGATTTCTGTATCTTCATTCATAACTAAAGTATAAAATACTAATCAAAATCATGTCAATGTAGAAAGTATTCTAAAAATAGAAAATTAGTAAAGTTTACTACTCACTACTATCATCCAATCCGTATTTTTTGCCACCAGGTTCACCACACTCACAGTCATCATCAAGTCCGTACCAACCTTCACTGTAACATTTTTCAATACCTTCTTTGTACCATTTTGGTATTTCAGGATTTGTATTTAAAGAAATTTTGTCTTCCATGCTTTTAAGATAGTAATTTTATTTTTAATTTTCAAGCTTAAAATTGTTTTGTCAGTGTTTTATTTTTACTTACAAATACTCCCCCAAGTATATTTGAAAGAAAGTTGTGTTTTGGTTTAGTATTAAGTTTTGGAGGTTTTATGGCTAAGTATATTATAGTTGGTGGTGTTGCTGGTGGTATGAGTGCTGCTACAAGGTTAAGGAGGTTAACGGAGTACGATGAGATAATAGTTTTTGAAAAAGATGGTTACGTTTCGTATGCTAATTGTGGTTTACCTTACTATATTGGTGGGGTTATATCACAAAGGGATAAACTTTTTGTTCAAACACCTGCTTCTCTCAAGAGTAGGTTTAATATTGATGTTAGAATAAATACGGAGGTTTTACGAATAGATCCAGAGAAAAAATTAGTTTTATCAAGAA
>CALFVP010000017.1 GCA_937928175.1 uncultured bacterium
AATTTTTGCTTTAAAAACTTGTTGATATTTGGAAGTATAGGTTATCGTAATCTTTGTAGGTATTAAGAGTTGCTTTTCCGTTTCCATCTATGCCGGTTATACCTACTTTCAAGTTTACTCCCATTATTGGTGAGTATGAAATTTCAAAACCTCCTAATATGGCGCTATTATTTATTATGTTTTCTATAACGTTGCCTTCTTTAACTCTGTTAATAATGTTGTCTATATTTGCTACGCCATAAAGTCTGAATTTTAATTTATCGTCAAATAGAGTTTTATCTATATTGAACGTTATATAGTCTTGAAGTTTTTCATCTTCATATCCTCTTTCTATTACTATTCCATGAGCGTACTGAAGGTTAATATACCATCCTTCGCCAAAATTTTTGTCTACGCCTATTACAAATTTTACATAAGGGTCTTTAAGAAGAGTTTTCTCTTCAGTTAAAGTTACGTTTGTTGTTATGTTAAGAGGTAAAAGTTTTATTTCTGAAAATGAATATGAGGTATTTTTTATTTCTTCGGGGAATGTTATAGCTAGCTCAATCCAGCTTAGAAGTATATTCCAATCTTTCGATATATCGAATCCAATAACAGTTTCTCTGTAGTAATTTAGCGAGTAGTATTTATACGTTGTAATTGTGTTTGTTTGACCAGTTATTAAATCTATAGTTGTTTTGTTGCTTATTTTTGTAGTACTTACGTAGGGTATATCGTTTATTCTTGTTACAGTGCTTAATGAAAAGTCGAATCCGTATACTTTACTGAAAATTTTTATTCCTACAATTCCATTTGTTATATTACTGTTAGGAATTACTATTTCTTTTTGCCAGATATCATCGATTTCTAAACTTGTAACTTTTTTACTCATTTCTTCTTTTGTTTTTTCTGTAAGTTTCTTTTCGAGTAAATTTAAAGGAAGTACTGATTGATTTGCGTAGGGTTCTAAAACTATCTGTATACCACTTTCTTCAATGAATGGAAAGTAGTATTTTAAGTTTATTGCTAAGGTTGGTATTTTTTTTGATAGTTCTGTTACTAATGTAAAATCTGAGGGGTTTAGTAAGTCTGTTGGGTTTATTTTATCTGCTTTTCCCCAAGCTATTCTCTGTTTACCACCAATAAAATCTAAGTTTTGGAAAATAAAGTTTTTAAGATAAATAAATGCTTCATCTAGAGTTATTTCTAAAGGATAGAAAAAAGGTAATTCTTCTAAGTTATATCTTGTTGTTATTCTAGGTATTCCGTAATATCTTAACGTGAAAGATCCAAAAATTGATACCTCTTCACTTAGTATATTGTTTATTTTTGTTGTTAACTCTTCTTGATTAAACGTTATGTTTCCATTTGTTGGGTAGATTGAAGTAAAGATTGATAGATCTAAGGAAACAGTTGTTTGCGAGAATGAGAAACTTGAACTAAAGATTAAAAAACATAGAATTATAAAAAATTTTTTTGCATTCATTTTACACCTCCTTTTTTACTTTGTTGGTTCTTGTAAAAATCTTTGGGTAAAAATGCCTTTACTTTCAAGCCCACTGTCAAATGTTACTTCTTTTACTTTTATTTCTGTAAAATGTTTTTTGTGAATATCTTCCATTCTTATATGTGTTAAAACCCAATATTTTCCTTTTTTATCTCTGTTTAAGATGGTTAGTACTTTTCTAATTTCGTTTTTCTCGAACATTTCTAACTTTTCTGGTAAGAAGTTTATTTTGTCTACGTACATTATTATTTTAGAATACGGTACGTCTGAGGTAAGCTTTTTGATTAACTCTAGAATTATAGTTTTTTCATTCTCAGCAAGTATGTTAGGATTATAGTTTTTAGAGTATTCAAAACTTCCTATCTCTCTATATGAAAAGTCTGTTCCTTGAAAGTTTTGATCTTTCATGCTACCTTGTATTCGTCTTATTTTTTTGTATGCTGGTAAGTATATATACATTTCATCTTCTGAAAGTACTAATATTCCTATGTCTTTAACGTTTGATGGTTGTACAAATTTTACTACTCTTTTATTTTTACCAGCACTCCATATCTTCATAATTCTTGTCTCCTCAACTTTTTTTTCTTCGGTTTTACCTAATGTTACTTCTGCTGTTAGTGATTGGTCAACGTATCCAGTTAATGATTCTTCTACTTTGTTTAGTACTTCTTGCCCTGTTAAAGCAAAAACTTTGTTTATACCAGAAAGTAATAAAATGATTGAAAGAAATATGGTAATATTTCTCATTTTATCCTCCTTTTATTGGTTTAAAATTTGTTTTTCTACGCTTTTTAGAAAATACTTTCTTAGGTATATGAGTAGTGAAGGTAATATTGTCATTGCAGAAAATGAGCTTACTAACATTGTTACGAGCATGAGTGTACCGAAGTTTCTTAGGGGTATTATGCTTGAGAAAATTAGTACCCCAAATCCAAGTCCTACTGAAAGAGAATTAAACATTATTCCTTTACCTGTTGTTGTAAATGTTGAGTAAAATGCTTCTTCGTAATTTTTACCGTTTTTTAGTTCATGTATGTATCTTGAAATGTAATGTATGGTGTAGTCTATACCTATACCAGCGGCTATTGATGCTATTGCAACTGTTACAAAATCCATGTTTATATTGAAAAGTCCCATAATTCCAAAGTTCACAATAATCGTAAATATTATGGGTACAAGCGAAATGAGACTATCAAAGAAAGATTTAAACGTTACAGTTAGTAGTAATAAAACAACTAATATTATTAGTCCTAAACTTACGAGTTGGTTTCTTAAAAGTATTTGCTCTACATCTGTAAAGATTTTCATAAGTCCGGCAACTCCAGATTTCGTAAATACTTGATTTTGTCCCTTTGGTAATATAAAACTATTCCAAACTAGTGGAGATAAAGAGTACATTATATCGTTTTTGGAAATTTGTGTTTCACTTATTTTTGTAATTTCATAAAATCTAGAAGAAATTTCATTTAAGTATTTAAATCTTTCTTCGTAATTCCTAAATTCGTTTATTATAGGTATAGAGTTTATAAATTCGTTTATTTTCTCTTGATCTAATTCAATGTTAGCTCTTTTTATTCTATTCACTATCATTTTGAATATTAATTTTTTAATCTCTTTTTCAGATTTTGATTTGTCCTGTATTTCTACGTTTTGGTATTCATTCAAGAGTTTTTTGGATGCCTCTACTATTTTATATCTTTCCTTTGAATCCATTCTTGGTAGTAAGAATAATATTAGTGTTTCTGTTTTATCGTAGTTTATTAGTCTTTTTATGTTTTCTTTTCCATCTATAAAGAAGTAGAGATTTTCTACTTCGTTTTGATTTTCTGGAATCATTGGTACCCTTGTTATTCCTTCGTTTAGGTAAGATATTATCGATACAA
>CALFVP010000018.1 GCA_937928175.1 uncultured bacterium
TTTGCTAACTCTTCTGAAGCGCATACGTATCCTATCCTCCAGCCTGTTATTGAGTGGGATTTTGAAAATCCGTTTATTGTGATTACTATTTCTTTTGCTTCTGGTGATAGTGAAGCAATACTCACAAATTCACCTTTGTAAACGTAGTTTTCGTATATTTCGTCTGAAATTATGTAAAACCTTTTTTCTTTGGCAATCTTTAGTATTCCTTCTAATATTTCTCTTGGGTAAATTACACCTGTTGGGTTGGATGGACTGTTTACAATTATTGCTTTTGTTTTGGGTGTTACAAGTGATTCTAGGTGTTTTAAGTCTGGTATAAAACTGTCTTCGATGTTTGTTTTTAGTATTACTGGTTTTGCTCCAACTAATTTTATTTGTTCAATGTAGCTTACCCAATACGGTGATATTATTATAACTTCGTCCCCCTCGTTACATATTGAGTACAGAGCTAAGTAAATAGATTGTTTTGCACCTATAGATACGACTACATTTTTGTAAGAGTAGTCAACGTTATTGTACTTTTGGTATTTTTCAGCTATTTCTTTTCTTAGTTCTATTATTCCTGATGTTGGTTTATAGGTGTTAGTACCATTGGTTTTTAAATATTTTTCGAGGTTTTCAATTATCCAGTTAGGTACTGGTAAATCCGACTCCCCAGCAGTTAAATTTATAACGTCTAATCCTTGAGCTTTTAGTTCTTTTGCTTTTGCACCAATTGATAAGGTTTGCGATGGTTCAATCGAAATAGCTTTCTTTGATAAAGAAAAACTCATTTTCTCCTCCAAGAGGTAAATTTTGAATGATAATTAGGCATTATTCAAAAAAACTTAAGGCTTAACTTGTTTAAAGTGTTAAACCAAAATTGGTATACTGTATTAGGTATTTTTTCGTTATAAAAGTTTCTATTTTCTATTGGTAAGAGTATGAAATACTTTGGTATTTTAAGTATTAAAGTTTACGTTTAGAATTGGAAATATTTATGTAGTTTTGTTTAAAATTTAGTTTTAAATGATAGTAATTTTGGATTTTGGTTCTCAGTATACTCAGCTTATTGCTAGAAGATTGAGAGAAATAGGTGTTTACTCAGAGATATTTCCTTACAATGTTTCTAAAAATGAAATTCATTCTCACGTTTTTAGTGTAGATAAGGTGGAAGGTATAATTTTATCAGGTGGACCTTCGAGTGTTTTAGAACCAGATTCTCCTACTGTTTCTCTTGAGTTTTTAGAGGAATTTGGTGTGCCTATACTTGGGATATGTTATGGAATGCAACTTATTTGCAAATTAAAAGGTGGAAAACTCGAGAAATCAAAATTTAGAGAGTACGGTTATACCGAGCTAGAAATAGTATCAAACTCAAAGTTATTTAGAGGTGTGCCTAACAGTATAGTTGTTTGGATGAGTCATGGTGATTCTGTTGTTAAGCTTCCTGATTCATTTAAAACTGTTGCAATTACCAGAAATGGTATCATAGCTTCTGCTGAAGATGAGAAAAATAAAATTTTTTGTGTTCAGTTCCATCCAGAGGTTTTTCATACCCAGTACGGTAAAGAAATACTAAAAAATTTTGCTTTTGAGATATGTAATTTGAATGGAAATTGGTCTGTTGAGAAATTCATTGAATACAACGAAAAGGAAATCAAAAATTTTGTTGGGGATAGAGATGTTGTTATGGCGGTAAGTGGTGGTGTTGATTCTACAGTTATGGCAGTGTACCTAAGTAAAATAATAGGTAACAAACTAATTCCTATTTTTGTGAATACTGGACTTCTCAGGATGAACGAAGAAGAAGAAGTTATCGAAAATTTTAAATCTCTTGGTATTAAAGTTAGGTATATAGATGCTAGTGAAGAATTTTTATACGCTTTGAAAGGTATTAAAGATCCTGAAGAAAAAAGAAAAATAATAGGTAGAAAGTTCGTTGAAGTATTATTTAAGGATATTAAAGAATCTGATATACTGGCACAAGGTACACTTTACCCAGATGTTATAGAAACATCTTCTGTTAAAGGACCTTCTGCTACTATCAAAACTCACCACAATAGAGTCAAAGAAATAAGACAACTCGAAAAAGAAGGTAGAATACTTGAACCTTTTAAGTTTTTGTTTAAGGATGAAGTTAGAAAGTTAGGTAAAGTTTTAGGTATTCCTGATAGAATACTAAATAGACATCCTTTTCCTGGTCCAGGGTTAGCAGTTAGAATAATTGGTGATGTAAATTATGAAAAATTAAATATACTTAGAAAAGTAGATAAGATATTTATTGATAACCTTAAGAATGAAGGTTTTTACGATAAAGTCTGGCAATCTTTTGCTGTTTTGCTTTCTGACAAAGCTGTTGGAGTTATGGGTGATGAAAGAAGTTATGGTTACGTTGTTGTTTTGAGAAGTGTTGATAGTGTTGATGGGATGACCGCAGATTGGTCTAGGTTACCTTACGATTTTCTAAATAAAGTTGCTAACGAGATAATTAGAGAAGTACACGAAGTAACAAGAGTTGTTTACGATATAACTTCAAAGCCACCTGCAACTATAGAATGGGAGTAAACAATGAAGGTACTTCTTGATGGTAGAAACGTAAGTAGAACTGGTATAGGAAGCTACACTAGAATGCTGATATATGGTTTACTTTCAAAGAATGTTACTCTAAGGGTAATGGGGGATCCAAAAGAAATAAACGAGTTTTACCAAAATTTAAATGTGGTTAGTGTTTCTAATTCTATATATTCCCTAAAAGAGCAAATTCATACTCTTTTGGCTGAGCTAAAAAACCAAGATGTCGATATAGTCCATTATACAAACTATAATAAGTCTTTAGTATCTAAACTTCCTTACGTAGTTACTATTCATGATCTTATACAGTTTAAATTTAATTACGGTAGTAAATTAAAAAGAGAGATTGCTAAATTTGTTCTTGAAAATTCAGTTGTGAACGCTAGAAGTGTAATATGTGTATCAAATTCAACAAAAAAAGATTTACTTGCCATGTTCCCATATATTGATGATAGGAAAATTCATGTTGTTTATAATCCAGCTTACAATCCAACGTTAAAAGTAAATAAATATATAGATGTTAAGGGTAAGTATGGTATACCAAGCTATATTCTATGCGTAGGCAACAGAAAACCTCATAAAAACCTTGATGTGGTTGTGAAATCTTTTAACGTTTTAGCTGAAGAATTTAAAAATTTGTTTCTTGTTATCGTAGCAAAGAGATTTGAAATTAAAGATAAATTAGATATTGAAATTGAAAAAAGTAAATATAAAGATAGAATTTTAGTTTTAGATGGGGTTATCTATGAAGAATTAGTGTCTTTCTATAAGTATGCTGAAGTTACAATTTTACCTTCTTTGTATGAAGGGTTTGGTTTAGTTCCTTTTGAATCTGTGTCTTTTGGTACTTTAGCAATAGTTTCAGATATACCTATTATGAGAGAATTGTTTTTTGAAGAAGATGAAATATTTTTTAATCCTAATGATTTTTTGGATCTTGCCCAAAAGGTGAGAATATTGTTGCTAGATCCTAACAAGAGAAGTATTTTATTGGATAAACTAAAGAGGTATATAGAAATTTACTCGTTTGAAAGATTCATTGAAGATACTATTAACGTTTATCGTTGGTGTTTGATTTAAATATTTTTAATATATTTTTTATAAAGGGAATTTCTGGATGGTAGGAGAAATACACTATTTGTTGTGTTATGTCCGTATTTTGTGGTATTTTTGTTACATGTTTAGATATTTTAATGTCAAATCATGGTGTGACGGTATCTTAGTATTATGATTGCTTAACAAGGGTAATGCAAATCAAAATTACAATCTTTCTTTATCTAATGGG
>CALFVP010000019.1 GCA_937928175.1 uncultured bacterium
TCCATCTACCTTTCTGCCTTCTTCTTTTAAGTACCTTCAATCCACCTTTTGTAGATGTTCTAGCTAGAAATCCATGGGTTCTATACCTTTTAATATTACTTGGTTGATAAGTTCTTTTAGTTGCCATAATTCCTCCCTAGGAACATTAAGCAGCCTCTTTTGAAAACTTTTCAAACGCTGAATCACTAGCATCTAAGTTAGATGAAACATTTTGAACGTCATCGTTATTTTCAAGTTCTTCCAACAACCTCAAAACTTTAATTGCTGTATCATCATCAACAGTGGCAGTACTTTTTGGTACCATTGATATTTCCGAAACTTTTATTTCTATACCTTTGTTTTTTAGAGCATTCAAAACATCTGAAAATGCTTCAACGGATGTATAAATACTTATAACATCATCTTCTTTTTTAACATCATCTGCCCCAGCTTCAATAGCAATTTCTAATATCTCATCTTCAGAATACTTATTTCCATCAACAGAAATATACCCTTTCTTATCAAAAATCCAAGCAACACTTCCACTAGTACCCAAACTACCACCAAACTTATTAAATATCTTTCTCATTTCTGCAGCAGTTCTATTCTTATTATCTGTAAGCACACTAACAAGAATAGCAACACCACCTGGCCCATACCCCTCATAAACAACTTCTTCATAACTAACTCCCTCAAGTTCCCCAGTACCTCTTTTTATCGCTCTTTCGATATTTTCCAAAGGCATGTTAGCTTGCCTAGCTCTCTCAATAGCAACCCTTAACCTAACGTTATTCTCGGGGTTACCACCACCAATCTTAGCAGCAACAGTTATCTCCTTAGCTAACTTAGAGAACAATTGCCCTCTCTTAGCATCTTGAGCACCTTTCCTATGTTTAATATTCGCCCATTTAGAATGTCCAGACATACCAAACCCCCAAAGTTCTCAAAAAATTATAAACCAAAAACGTAAATAAATACAAATTTAAAAGTAAATTACCCTTAAAATAAAGTACATCTAAATTGTAGAAAAATTATACATTTATCCTAAATAATGAAAATATGGCAAAGGAGACTATATTGGTTGTTGATGACGAAGAAAAAATAAGAGAAGGGCTAAAAACCATATTCGAACTTGAAGGATACAACGTAGTAACTTCATCAGATGGAGAAGATGCAATAAGAAAAATAAACAATGAAAAAATTGATATAGTCATACTTGATTTAAAGATGCCAAACATGAATGGATATGAGTTTTTGAAAATAGTATCAAAAACGGATCCATTTCTACCAGTAATAATACTAACAGCGTACGGATCAGTTGAAGAAGCTGTTAGTCTAACAAAACAAGGAGCATTTGATTACTTTATAAAACCACCCAACATAGAGAAACTTTTAACATCAATTTCAAAAGCAATAGATGTTAGAAAAAGCTTACTCGAAAAGAGTAAAGACAAAACACTAATACCACAAAACGCATTAGATGCTATAATAGGCGAAAGTGAAGATATAAAACAAATAAAAGATTTAATAAGGAGAGTAGCAATTACAGATGCAACGGTTTTAATAACTGGTGAATCTGGAACAGGTAAAGAGTTAATAGCAAACGCTATACATGCTCTAAGTCCAAGAAGAGAAGGACCTTTTGTAAAAGTTAACTGCGGTAGTATACCAGAAACACTTCTGGAAGCAGAACTATTCGGCCACGAAAAAGGAGCATTCACCGGCGCAATAAACAGAAGAAAAGGAAGGTTTGAATTAGCAAACGATGGGACTATATTTCTCGATGAAATCGGTGAAATTTCACCTAAACTACAGGTAGCACTTCTAAGAGTACTACAAGAAAAAGAATTTCAAAGAGTTGGCGGAGAAGAAGATATAAAAGTAAACGTAAGAGTTATAGCAGCAACAAACAAAAACTTAGAGGAAGAAGTAAAAAAAGGAAATTTTCGAGAAGATTTATACTACAGAATAAACATAATAACAATACATATACCACCTCTAAGACAAAGAAAAATCGATATACCAATTCTGGCATCCCACTTTCTAAGGTTATACTCCGAAAATTACAAAAAAAATATAAAAATCATATCAAAAGAATTAATGGAAATAATTACCAATTATTCCTGGCCAGGTAACGTAAGAGAATTACAAAACTTCATAGAAAGTGCAGTAATAATGTGCACCAAAGAAGAACTATCAATCGAATGTATTCCTCAACATTATAAACCAAAACTAATACCACCAAAAATACTAAACATCACAAAAAATCAACAAAACCAAAACTATATAAACCCTCAAAAACCAATAATGGTAATAGAAATTGGTAAAACCTTAGATAGGATTGAAAAAGAAATAATAGAAGAAACCTTAAAGTTAACAAACCATAATAAATCGAAAACCGCAAGAATATTAGGAATAACAAGAAAAACTCTACTACTAAAAATGAAAAAATACAATCTAAACTAAAGGTATAACCGCTTTCAAAATACCAGCAATTTCTCTACAAGTTTTAAATTCTATTCTACCACTCTTGTCAACAAAATCTTGAGCTTCAGAAGTTAAAGGTGCAGAAGAAATTATAAAAACCTTACTGCAATTGTTTTCTATTGATTTCTGATTTATATCAACTATAGCTATTTTACCTATTTCATTGGTACCCCACCTTCTTATAGCAACAAAATACCTATCCTGTTCCTTAGGTCTCAAACAAACATAATCAACTCCCTCAGACTCAAGAAATGTCTCAGTAAGAAGTTTTTTAACAATACTAAAACCAAGAGCCTTAACAAGCTCATCACATATACTCAAAAACGTCTGAGAATCTAATCTGTTAACAAACATATCGCAAACATCCTCATGATCAACTTCTAACCCTTCCCCAGCAACCTTAATCATACTGTCAATCTTCTGATTGTAAACCTTAATCTCCTCTTGTACTCTGTTTATTATCTCCAAAATATTCAATCTATCTTCACTACTAGCTCTAGGATAAAAAATATCCCTTATTTCTTCAATACGTAAAGAAGAGTTAAGCCATGAACTAACGTAGTTCTCTATCTCCTTTATAGGTCTTAAGTCATAATTTTTCATCTCTTTCTTCAACCTCATGTTATCTATAGCACTATCTATAAAAGGTACAATGGAATTTATAATAATATCACTTATATTGTAATCTTTAAGAGTAGTAAGCATTTCTTTAGCATCTTCATACTTGTAAAAATACAAATAAGTCATAAATACACCAAATCCTATCTCCCTAACAACACTGTCAAGAGATTTGGAAGTAGCAAAAGATAAAAATTGATCCCAATACCTCATAGCCTCAGTAAAATTTTTAAGATACAAGTTAGAATATATAATTATTTTGTAAACGATACATAGTACCTCGTTAGGAATATTATCTTCAGTCAAAACAGGTGAAATTATATCAATTGCTCTCCTATACCCACCAAGCTTAAGCAAAGTAAAAGACAAAAGTAACCTAGATTTTAAGCTTTTATTTGCAACTTTTTCTAAAAGTTCAATACTATCACCGTACTTGTTAAGTTCCAACTTAACGAAAGCAAAATCAGACAAAAAATCCGAATCTTTAGAATAAAAAGGTAAAGCTCTTTGTCCAAAAGTATCAGCCAAATTATAATTTCCTTCTCTCAATAAAATCTTAAACAAAGAGTAATTCAAATCTTTATCAGCAGGAAGAAAGTAAGAAGCGTAATACAAATAATAAAATGCTTCTTTTATCTTTTTCTCTTCCAAAAAAATTAAGCCTATGTTTTTCAATACTTCACCTTTGGTAACAATAGGAGGAAATACATCCTTCTCTATAAGTTTCAAGTAGTATCCTATAGCCTCGAGATTCTTTTTAAGAACTCTATTAACTTCCGCCAATTCGTATATTACTCTAACATCATCTTTATTCTTCTGGTAAGCTTTAAGAAGTCTTTTCAAAGCTTCATCATACTCTCCCCTACTCTTAAGATCTTCAATAACCTTGTACTGGTCTTTAAAAATTCCCTTAAACAAAAAATAACCTATCACCACAATAACTAACGCTATTTCCAGTGCTATAAGTAGTTCCATATTCTCTATGAATTTTCGTAATAATACCAGTAAGAATTAAAAAAAATGAACACGGGCAGGAAGGGGTAACCTGCCCGGGAAGGAGGTGGTAAAATTTTCAATTTTCAATTTTAATATAAAAAACTTACCACAAAAAATCAAATTCAAAACTAAAATTAAATTTCCCAAAAAACAAAAAAGGGATATAATCCCAAAAAAGGGATATAATCCCAAAAAGGGGATATAATCCCCTTAATTTTACTTTATATCTAAAATAGTCGTAGAACTATCTCCTATAACGTAAGCTTTACCATTGATCATTGTAACAATATTACCAATAGCATCGTACCTTGCTATCTGCTGACCATTTTTAACACTGTAAACGTACAATCCATCGGTTGTTAGTGCAAGAACATAGCCATTCCCAACGTAAGGAATACCATTTAATGTTCCCATAAGAGTTATTCTGTTCAAAATATTTCCTGAAACATCAAGAATTACAATTCTATCTTCAGAGTAAACAACTAACCTATTTTCGTAAACTAAAGGTAAACTATCCTTTATACCAATATTCACACTAACTACATCTTTTCCTTCTCTAACTATGTAAATTACACCTTTTGACATCACAAAAACAGTCTTACCATCAGAATTTACGTAAGCTTTTCTAATTGTAGTAACAGGAAGCTGACCAATTTTCTTACTTTCTCCATACTCAGAAACAAAGTAAACTTCTCCTATTTCATTAATACCAACAACACCTTTACCCATAGCAGCTATTTCAGAGTACATACTACCAACGTTAGCTACACTAATACTACCATCATTGATGTTAACAACGTGTATTCCACTAATTGAAGCAACAAAAACCTTACCACCTAATACAACAGGTCTACTAACAACTAAAGAACCCCTGGTAGATTCTCCAAGGTTAACACTCCTAACTAAGTTACCATTAAGATCAAAAACACTAAGTACAATATAATCATTCTCATCTTTAGACAATGAAGCAATAAAGTTATCAGAAAATCCGTAAGATGTTCCACTGATCTTTACATTCCTAATATTACTTCCATTAAATATAGCAACACCCGAAGGTGTTACAAAAACACTATTTTTACCGTGGTATACCATCTTACCATACTCTACTATAGACTTTGATCCAATACCAATTCTATCCATTGTTTTTTCTTGTATAACTTCTTGCTGTTTTTCTACAACTTCTTTTTTAACTTTCTTTTCTTCAATACCTTTGGCTTTAATAACTATTTCTTTACTTTCAGTAAATTTCATGTCTTCAGAAAAAACAACTTCATCACCAACTTGGACTTTTATTTTGTACTCTCTTCCATACTCAAATAGCTTCTCAACAGGCAACTTTGAAATCTCAACATTATCAACAAACAGTTTACCATCCTTAATTTTAGCATCAGGTACAAACCTAACTTTTACACTCTTATCAGATTCCAATAAAAGATTTTTAGAAACAGAATTTTCAATAGCTCTAATTTCATTAACAGAAGCTTTATCTTTAAAAGATTCCAAAGAAACACCTTTTACAGCATCTCTTACCTTTTCGTAAATTAGTTTAACATCTCCTTTAACTTCTTCAGAAGATATGGATTTTTGAATTTTTTCATCAACCTTTTTTTGTTGTTCCTGTTTAACTAAAATACTCTCGTTTTCCTTAACAATAACCTCTGCAACAGATTCAAGTCCAGCTAATTTTTCTTTTGCATTTTTCTGTAAATTCTCTACAACCTTAGACCTTACACCAACCGAAACTTTTCCTTCAGACACAACAACTTTGGTATTGCCTTTATCGTCCACAGTTACAGAAAACTTTGTACCTCTAACAGCTGCTATAGCAGTGGAAGTTTTAACTTTAAACTCTTCACCACTCAATTTCTTAACAGCAGTCTTAACATTTCCCTTAACAAGTTCTACAATACTTTGTTTTTTACTTCCAACCTCATAAACTATCTCTTCAAAAGAAACTTTTGTTTTTTCTGCAATTCTAACGACAGATTTATTATCAATCTGAACTTCACATTCTGACCCATCAGAAGCTATAATAGTATCACCTTGCTTTAACTTATACCCAACCTCTACATCCTCAAGCTTCATAACGTTCTGTACTTTAACATCCCCTATAACCATAGTCACAATTGCATTAATATCTGGTACTTTAGCTACTATGCTCTCCTCTTGCTTTTGGACTTCACTTATAGGTTTTTTCTGAATACTAGAAATCTGATCGTAGAAAAATACAATACTAACTGTCACAACAATAAGTAAAATAGACACAACCAAAGTTATCTTAGCAAATCTATTCATACTAACCTCCTTTTGATAAAAAATGCCACTTGACTTAAACCTAACACCTTCTAACTTGCTAAAATTAAAACTTTCCTTCAAAATTTTATCTATGTCTTTCATATCTATAAATATATACTAAAGTAAACATCATTTTTTGAAATTCAATAAAAAATGTAAATCCCTTTAAAAACTTTAGTAACGCAAAACACCCAAAATAGCAAAAACTGAAATAGTTAAGTTATAATTTTTAGAAACTTTAAAAAAGTTACGGAGATAAACAATGGCATGGGAAGGAATAATAAGACACTACAGGGATTACTTACCAATAATAACGAACAAAACTCCTATAGTAACACTTTTAGAAGGTAATACCCCTCTTATAAGAGCTACAAACTTAGGTAAGGAACTAGGAATAGATCTTTTTGTGAAATTTGAAGGATTAAATCCAACAGGATCGTTCAAAGATAGAGGTATGACTGTTGCTATATCAAAAGCACTTGAAAAAGGAGTTAAAGCCACGATATGTGCTTCGACTGGTAATACTTCAGCATCAGCAGCTGCGTATTCAGCAAGAGCAGGTATAAAATCAATAGTACTAATTCCCAAAGGATACGTTGCACTTGGTAAACTAGCACAAGCAATGATATACGGTTCAATTGTACTTGAGGTAGAAGGGAATTTTGACGATGCTCTAAACGTTGTAAGAGAAGCTTCAGAAGAGTTAGGAATAGAAATTGTAAACTCAATAAACCCCTACAGACTAGAAGGGCAAAAAACCGCATCTTTTGAGATATGCGATGCACTTGGTAAAGCACCAGATATTCAAGTTATGCCTGTAGGAAACGCAGGTAATATAACAGCATACTGGATGGGATACAAACAATACAAGGAAGCAGGGAAAATAAATTCCTTACCTAAAATATTTGGAATACAAGCAAAAGGAGCAGCACCACTCGTATACAACAGAGTATTTGAAAAACCAGAAACCATAGCAACAGCTATAAGAATAGGAAACCCTGCAAGATGGCAAGAAGCAATTAAAGCAAAAGATGAATCAGGTGGCAAAATAATAGACGTGACAGACGAAGAAATAATAGAAGGATACAAAAAAATAGCTTCAAAAGATGGAATATTTGTAGAACCAGCATCGGCAGCCTCAATTGCAGGACTCATAAAACTAGTTAACTTAGGTGATATACCCAAAGGATCATTAGTAGTAGCAATAGCAACAGGAAACGGACTAAAAGACCCAAATACAGCAATATCAAACTTACCACCAACATTCACAGTAAAACCATCCATAGAAGAAGTAAAAAAATTCATTCAGTAGCATGCTAAAGTATATACTATTATCTTCACTTATACATATATTAATCATAACTTCAATATCTCTTATACTAGAAAACAAACTAAAAGAAAAAACTCACTTCAATAATACCTACTTAAAACTTTCATTAACCACCTTCACAAAAGAAAATAAAAAACAAATAAAAACACCAACTACCAAAAACCGTATTCCCTCAGAGTTAAATGAAACCCCAAAAACAGATTACAAAAGTAACCAAGATAATTCTAAAAACAACGAAGAATATCCAATACCAAAAGATGACATTGGAAATATGATACCTCCTAAATTAATTTATAGCCCCAACATAACTTACCCCATTCAAGCAAAAATCAGAAACATCGAAGGAAGTGTATACATCGAAATAACAATATCCACAAACGGAAGAGTAACAAAAGCACAAATAATAAAAAGCAGCGAACACCAAATTCTTGACTATTATGCACTCGAATACGTAAAAAACATTCTATTCTCCCCCGCAAAAAACAAAGATGGAAACCCCATAGAAGTAAAATCAACCTACATTGTTCACTTCATCCTGAAGTAAAAATATAGTTGATTTAATAGTAGTGTAAAATACAAAATTTCTCAAAAAAAGGATAAAACCATGTTTAAAAAACCAAAAATATTGATAGATGCCCAAATGCTATCAAGAAACCAAATAACAGGAATAGGAAGGTACATTGAAGAACTATTAACGTTTCTAACAAAATACGAAGAATTTGATTGGGAAATAGTAAAACCAAAACCTATAAAAGGATATAGAACAATTTGGGAGCACACACTACTACCAATAGAAACTCTAATCAAAAAAGCTGACTTACTCTTCTCACCTTCTAATATAATACCCTTATATTTACCCAAAAAAGTTAAAGTTATCGTAACTGTACACGATGTAAGAGTCAAAGCTTTTCCAGAAACATTCTCTAGAAATACAAGAATGTACTATAATTTGATCTACAGTTACTTATTCAAAAGAGCAAACGCAGTAATAACCGTATCAGAATTTTCAAAAAGTGAGATTTTGAAATATTTTCCTGAATCTGAGGGCAAAGTTTACGTAATACCAAACGGAATAAATACCCAAAAATTTAGGTTTCTTAACATCCCAAAGAAAAAACAAATACTCTTCATAGGAGCAATTGCAAAACATAAAAATATAAAAGTGATATTTGAATCTTTTTCTAGAATATACAAACTCATACCACACAAAATAGTTATCGTTGGTAGCAAAGACAGTGGAATGCCACAGGATGAAGAAATGTTTAAACTAATAAACTCAATTCCTCAAGAAAGAATTATCTTTACAGGTAAAATTGGTGATGAAGAAGTTATAAACTTATACAACGAATCCGAAGTATTCATTTTCCCTTCACTCTACGAAGGATTTGGGTTTCCCGTACTTGAAGCGATGTCATGTGGATGCCCGGTAATCGCATCGAATAGATCAAGTATTCCAGAAGTATGCGGAGATGCCGGAATACTATTCGACCCAGAAAACCCAGAAGATTTAGCCCAAAAAATACTGGAAGTTACACAAAACGAAAACCTTGCAAAAGACTTAATAAAAAAAGGACTTGAAAGAGTAAAATCATTCTCATGGGAAGAAACATCAAAAATGTATATAAGCCTAATGAAAAAAGTAATATATGAATAACCTACCTAACATAAAAAAGAGTTACATATACGTAACAATCTCACAAATAGTAAATGCTATCTATCCACTTTTAACTGTTCCCTATATAGCAAGAGTGTTAGGTCCTGAGGTACTAGGTAAAGTAAACTTCTCATTTTCTTTAGTACAATACTTTATAATATTTTCAAGTCTAGGAATAATTCTATACGGTGCAAGAGAAATATCAAAAATTAGAGATAACAATGAAGAAGTAAACAGAGTATTTTCAGAACTATTTTCATTAGTATTCCTATCTACAACAGTATCTTCAATACTGTACTTACTCCTCTTTATTTTCATAGATAAAATAAAAAGTGATCCATACCTTTACCTAATAATGGGGATGGGGTTATTCTTTAACCAAATGGCAGTAAGTTGGTTTTTCGTAGGAACAGAAAATTTTAAGTACATTTCCATAAGAAACGTACTTTTCAAAATCCTCATGATATTTCTAATTTTTATCAGTATAAAATCCCAAGAAGATTACTTAATTTACTCATTTTTACTATCTCTATCCCTATTTGGTACAAACATTCTCGACTTTACCCTTGCACTTAAATACGTAAAAGTAAAAATTACTTTCTCATTCCTTAAGCACCTAAGACCATTGATAATATTTTTTTTAAGTGGAATACTGTCTGTCTTTTATAGTGGCACAGAAGTAATAACACTTGGATTTATTTTAGGGAACGAAGGAGACAAAGCCGTAGGAATATTCACAATATCTAAAAGACCCGTATCTCTTATCCTATTTATAATAGGAGCACTTATGTCTGTAAACTTCTCTAGAATATCCTACATAGTTAGCAAGGATAACAAAGAAGAATACAAACATTTCTTCCTAAAAACATCAAATTTTATCATGTTAATTTCTACTTTCGTATCAACAATGACGTTTATATTATCAAAAGAAATACTTCTCATAATAGGTGGCAAAGATTTTGTAGAAGGAGAAATATGCCTAAAGATTCTATCTTTAGTAGGATTATTAACGATCTTAAGGAACATTCTAGAATCAAACGTAATAATACCGTACAGTAAAGAAAAAACCCTTCTTATAACACAAATACTAAGCTGGACTACTATGATGGTAGTATGTATCATCACAATACAAAAGTACAGTTACATTGGAGCAAGCATTGGCTTATTAATAGGTACACTAACCTCATTAACAATATTCATTGTTGCATCTATAAAGACACTTGAATTTAACCCAATCACAAAAGAAATGTTAATTTACTTTGCATTATCAATAGTAATAGTTATTTCTCATTCAGTATTCCAAAGTACAATATCAAAAATTCCTTTACTGGGTAATATAAACACCGTAACAGAAGCTCTATTATTCTGCTCAATAGTAAGTATTACATACGGAATAATTTATACTCTTTTACTACTTATATTAAAGGATAAAAGCTTAGAACTTGTTATAAAAACATTGCTCCAATTTATTCCCAAATACCTAAAAAAATAAATACCAAATTAGTTGAAAAAAAATTTTAAAGTTGAATAGAATTAGAGAAATGAATTTAAAGATAAGGTTTCACCTTTCATATCCACTATTTATGGACAAAGGTGGTGGAGTTACTCAAGCCTACGAAGCTGTAAAAGCTCTAAATAAGTTAGGGTACGACGTAAAACCTTTAGATTGGTTTTCAGATGAGTTAGACTTTGACATTCTCATGTTATTTGGTTTTACTCACTTCAACCCACAAATTATAGAATACTTAAAACAAAAGAATAAAAAAGTAATAACAGAACCAATCTTTGTTAGAACAAATAGTTACATATTTAACCTTCTAGCCAAACCTTTAAAGTATTTTCCTACCTTAAATATGATAAAAGTTAGATACCAGATTCTTAAACTCTCAGATTTTGTATTTCCAAATTCCGAAATAGAAAAAGAAGAAATAAAAATATTTTACGGGATAGAAAAAGAAAAGATGTTTGTTGCACGTTTAGGGCTGCCAAGCTACGTAGAAGAGTTAGAAAATGAAGTTTCAGAAGAACTATTTTACCAGAAGTACGGTATAAGAGATTTTGTATTTTACCCATCTGCTAGAATATCTATAAGGAAAAACCAAATAAGACTTGTAAAAGCATTAAAAGGTACAGGAATTAAGCTAGTTTTAACGGGATGCAATGACATAGAAAAAGAAATAGAAAACGAATTTAAAGAATTAACAAAAAACGATAAAGATATATTATGCTTACCTGTACTCGATAAAAAAATGCTAATATCAGCTTACAAAAACGCAAGAATACTTTCTTTTGTTTCACTCGCAGAAACAGCAGGTATAATAGGAATAGAAGGAGGTTACTTCAAAAATAGCTTAATACTAAGCAATATACCAATATTTAGAGAATACTTCAAAAACTTTGCAACTTACGTAAACAGCAAAGATCCAAAAGATATAAAAGAAAAAATATTTAAATCAATGGAAAACAAAGAAAAAAATAACGAACTAAGAGAATACATATTAAACAACCTAACATGGAAAAATCATGCAGAGGTAATTCATAATTGCTTAGTTAAAATGTTATGAAAAAGAAAAGATTTTTAACTCTTTTTGGAAGCGAAGAACTCGAATACGGAGAAAATACTCAACTTATAAAGATGACAGGCATGATACCGTTTAAAATTCACAAAAAATACGGATACAAATCATCAATAGTATTCCACAAAACAGAAGAAAAGTTTACTTACCACAAAAACGCTGTAAAAGGACTAAAATTAATATTGCTACCCAAAGAAGGTAAAATATTCAAATTAGATAAGGCACTTTTAAAGTTTTTATTCAAACATGCAAAAAGCATAGATATACTCCACAGGTTACACTACTCTTTACAAACACTTGTATACGTAATCATATACAAAATATTAAACCCCAAAGGAATAGCATACGTAACAATCGATAACGATCTTAGTACTCTAAAGTCTTTTCCAAAATCTCTTCTCCTTAAACATCCAAAAAACTTTATAAGAAATTTCATAGTATACAATATAATAGAACCTATATTCTTAAAGTTAGTTGATATAATGTCAAGTGAAACAACCCAAGGTACAGAAATATTAAAAAATCTCTACAAAAAGTATAAAGATAAATTCTATTACCAACCCTGCGGAATAGATGAATACTTCATAAAAGAAAATAAAATAGAAATAAAAAGTTTTGAAGAAAAAGAGAATATAATACTGACGGTATCTAGGATAGGAATACCACAAAAATATCATGAAATGTTACTTAGAGCACTAGAAAAAATTGATCTTAAAGATTGGAAAGTAGTTATGGTTGGTAAATTAGTAAGTGAAGATCCTGAAGAATTTTCAAGAGAATTTTTTTACTACAATCCCCATCTCAGAGATAAAGTGAACTTTAGCAAAAACTTCACAAAGTTTTTTGAAGAATTTCTATCTAAAAATCCACATCTAAGGGACAAAATAATAATAACAGGACATATAGAAGACAGAAAAACTCTATACGATTTATACAATAGATCAAAAATATTCGTAATGACTTCAATATTTGAGAGTTTTGGTATAGTAATGGTAGAAGCTGGATACTTTAAAAACTACCTTCTTACAACAAACGTTACGAGTGCTAACGATATAACTTTAAACGGAACAGTAGGTGATGTTGTTGAGATTGGAGATGTTGATGCTTTTGCTCAAAAATTACAGTTTGCCATAGATCACCCTGAATACATAAAAGAAAAAGGTGAGAAATTTAGACAACACGTACTAAACAACTTCTTATGGGACAATATAGTAGACAGACTCCAAAACCAAATAGAAAGAATACTAAAAGAAAGAACGTTTAAATAACTCTTTCTATTTGAGCCGAACTTTCAACTTTTAAGGTGTTGTAAATTCTAATACTTCTACTACTTGCAAACCCTATATTCTTATTGGGATGGACATTGTAAACAAAAACTTCATGTCCTTTTGCTGAAATATCGTAAAGCATAAGTTTGGATTCTTCATCAAGGTTAGGTGTTATAACTATAATAGCTGATCCCCAAGGCAAACTTATACTCATATTCTTAAGCATTCCAAAGAAAGTAACTTTATTCTGAGGATACACTCTAGCCAAAAGCTCAAAAATACTTGAAACATGAGTATTTCCACCTAAAACAGGAACTTCAAAAAACCCAAGCGGATTCTCTATAATTGTTCCTCCCTTAATAGAAGACTTTCTTCTAACTTCACCGTTAGTTAAAATTCCCACTTCTTGGTGGTAAGTATGTAACTCAAATACCAACGTAGTAGCAAGCTCTATGGAAAACTCTTCGTAAAAATCTGAATATTTCATATCGTAATCTTGGTGATACAAATTCAAAACAACAACACTTCCAGAAGAAACAGAATAATTATAGTAATTCACGTAAAGTTTACCATGTCTGGCAGAAATTTTCCAGTTTATTTTCCTAATTTCATCACCGTACCTGTAATCTCTAATACCTTGAATTTTCGTAAGATCCTCAAATATTGGCAACCTATTTTTTATCTCTCCGTAAGGTTGTAAAATACTCTTATCTATATCTGGGTGGGGAAGTATGTTAGGAAAAACAGTAATAAAATCAACGGTATCGTATTCTTTGCTTAAGAAAGTATTCATAAAAATATCTTTAAATTCTACTAAAGTAGGTCCTAGGTGATGATCTCCTCTCTTACTCCCAACAACCTTGTACTTTATAATCTTGCTAGATTTGGGAAGAAGAAAAACAAAAAACGACTCTTTCTGCTTAAAAGAAAGTTCCATACTAGTATAATCGTAAACCCAAGCAACCATAGGGAAAATACTACTGTTCTCAATCACTACTCCTACAAAAGTACTATCACCGTTAAATATCTTTACGCTTTCAATGTACCTTTTGATACGAAAACTATTGAACACAATATTACAGTACAGTCTATTAAAAACAATTACCGATATCACCGATACTACACAAAATACAGTCTCATAAGATGGAAAAACCAAAATAAAAGATATTAAAGCTAAAGTCCCAAATATATACTTACCCATACTACTAAGTTTTTACTTCCTCAACTGGTACTTCAACAGATTCAAGCATCGAATTCAATATATCTTCAGGTTTAATTCCCTTAAGTTTTGCTTCAGGCTTAAGTATCAACCTATGTTTAAGACAAGGAATTACAACAGACTTTATATCTTCAGGTATAACGTAATCTCTACCGTTTATAGCTGCAATAGCTTGTGATATCTTAAAAATACTTAAAGAACCTCTAGGAGAAGCACCAAGAATTAAATAAGGGTGATTTCTAGTTTTGTTAACTATTTCAACAATGTACTTTTTAAGGCTTTCTTCTATGTAGACTTTTTTAACTTCCTCTTGGACATCCGTAATATCTTTTGTAGTAACAACATGCGAAATAGTTTCAATAGGATGAATTTCTTTTTGTGATGTTAAAATATCTACTTCTTCTTGTGGAGTTGGATAACCTAGAGAGATATTTATTATAAACCTATCCATTTGTGCTTCAGGCAAAGGAAAAGTTCCTTCAAACTCTATAGGATTCTGAGTTGCAAGAACTATAAAAGGACTAGGAAGATTAAAAGTAACACCTTCAACTGAAAGTTGAATTTCTCCCATAGCTTCAAGTAAAGCTGATTGAGTTTTAGGAGTTGCTCTGTTTATTTCATCAACCAAAAGTATATTTGAAATTATAGGTCCCTTTTTGAACTCAAACTTCTTAGTCTCAGGGTTATATATCGAAACACCTATTATATCAGAAGGTAACAAATCAGGAGTAGCTTGAACCCTCTTAAATACACCATTTATACTTTTAGCTATAGCTCTTGCTAACATCGTTTTACCTACACCAGGTATATCTTCAATCAAAACATGCCCTCTAGAGTACATAGCAGCAAGAATTAGCTTTATCTGCTTACTTTTACCTATTATGACTTTACTAACATTAGCTACTATACTAGAAGATATTTCCTTTACCATCTTAACATCCATACTCCACCTTCCCTTTATAACGAGAATTATAACTCTCTAAACTATTTTTTTCAACAAAACAATATAACTAAAACATTTTACTCCAACTCTAAAAACACCATACCCTTAAAATCAATAAAACCCCATAACTAAAACATCTAAAAAACTTTCAAACCAAAATAACAATTCAAATTTTGAAAAAGATAATACTTTAAGTAGATAATTTCTGAATATGGATTTGGTTCTAGCTAAAAATTTACTAAAGGATCTCGATACGGATCAAATTGAAGCTGTAACTTCAACGGAAGGTCCATTACTTGTAATTGCAGGTCCAGGCTCAGGAAAAACAAGAGTAATAACGTATAGGTTTGCTTACATTGTTTTAACTGGTAAGGCAAAACCTCATGAAATACTATGCGTAACCTTTACAAACAAAGCAGCAAACGAAATGAAAAGCAGAATATTAAACATAACTGGTGCCTACGAAACACGTAACTGGTGGATAAAAACATTTCACTCCCTAGGATTATCAATAATAAAAGAATTCTATGAAGTACTAGGATTAAAAAATAACTTTGTAGTGTACGATAAAGATGACCAACTAAACCTAATAAAATCAATAACTAAAAAGTACAATTTTAAGGAATTATCCCCAGAAAAAGTAATGGAAATAATAGATGATTTTAGGTATAAAAACGATGAAGTACCGGATACTTTCGGGGATAAAATAAAAGAGATTACTAAAATATACGAGGAAGAAATTAGGAAAAACAATGCTGTAGACTTTGTAGATCTCATAACCTTACCCTATAGATTATTAAAGAATGATGAAGAAGTAAGAAATTACTATAGAAAAAAGTGGAAATACTTAATGATTGATGAGTTCCAGGACACAGATCCCATACAGTACGAATTCATAAAGACAATACTAAACCCTGAAAAAAACATATGCGTAGTTGGTGATGACGATCAATCAATATACGGGTGGAGAGGAGCAAACGTTGAAAATATCAGAAACTTCGACAAAGACTTAAAAAACTGTAAAATAGTAATTCTAAAAACAAACTATAGATCCACAGAAGAAATAATAAACCTATCAAACTACGTATCATCAAATATGACATTCAGAAGAAAAGAGAAAATAGTAAAAGGCACAGGAAAAAAAGGAAATACACCAATATTCATTGAAACGTTTGATCAACTTGAAGAAGCAAAAATAATAGCAAAAGAGATTAAATTCCTTTGCCAAAACGGGTACAACTACAATGATATAGCTATTTTCTACAGAACAAACTACCTATCAAGACTAATAGAAGAAGCCTTAATAAGAGAAAATATTCCCTACAAAATATACTCAGGTGTAAGCTTCTACGAAAGAACAGAAGTTAAAGATATAATATCTTACATTAGATTTTCAATAAACCAAAACGACTTTGTAAGTTTCTCTAGAATAATTAACGTACCTAAAAGAGGAATAGGTGAAATAACCCTATCAAAAATACTCGAATTCTCAATCAAAAATAACAAAAACCTTCTTGAAAGTACCCTATTTTTAAAAAAAGAAGGTAAAATAAAACCAGAAATAGAATCTTTTGAAAAAGCAATAAACATTCTATCCCAAAACGATCAAAAAATATCAACAAGGGTGAGAAAATTAATAGAAGAAATAGATTATTACACCTACTTATCACAAAACTACGAAAACTATGAAGAAAGAATTGAAAACGTCGAAGAATTAATAAGAGCTATATCTGACTTCGAAGAATCAGGAGGAGAAAGTATAGAAGAATTTATAAATACATCTATACTAACAACAAACTCAGATAACGTAGACGAACAAAAAAATTACGTTTCACTTATGACTTTACACATTTCAAAAGGACTAGAATTTCCAGTAGTTTTCATTTTTGCAGCAAATGAAGGAATAATTCCACACTTTAAAAATACACTCAATCCCTCACTACTAGATGAAGAAAGAAGGTTATTCTACGTAGGAATAACAAGAGCAAAGAAAAACCTAATAATAACATCAAGCAGAATTATAAGAATAGGAAGTATAAAACATTCATTAGTATCTCCATCAAGATTTATAGATGAAATCCCAAGTAACCTAATTAAAACAATAAGAGTATAAACAGTATCTTGAAATAAACAAACAAGCTCAAAAAAAATTTTTATTTATGGATTTTGAAAAACTTCTAGAAGCAATAAAATACTTTGAGATAAAAGATAAGATATCAATAAAATCTTTCAAAAGGATATATAGAAATAAGTCAAAAGAATTACATCCTGATAAAGGAGGTAATGAAGAAGAAATGAAAAAATTAAACAGTTACTACAAAACAGTAATAGAATACTTGGAATCTTACGAAATCCCTACAACGCTAGAATCTATAATGAATTCTTCACCTGAAGCTTTTACGTACTTTCAATATTACAAGAAACAAGACAAAGATGTAAGGATTGGTTTTTGATATGAACATAAGAAAAATGGTTTTTGACGCTGCAGAAATATCAGAAAAGGCAGGCAAAATATTAAAAAAAGGGTTTTATAAAATCTACAACGAAGGTACAAGATACGAATTAAAAGGATACGCAGACCCTGTAACAGAATACGATAAAAAATCTGAAAACACAATAATATCTGAATTAATAAAAAAATACCCTAACTCATCAATATTAGCAGAAGAAAGTGGCGAATATTCAAACTCCAGCGAAATAAGATGGATAATAGACCCACTCGATGGAACTGTAAACTTCATTCATTCTATACCGTTTATTGCAATATCAATAGGATTGGAAATAAATTCCGAAATAGTTGGTGGAGTAATATATAACCCTATTTTAAACGAAATGTACTATGCCATAAAAAACGAAGGTAGTTTTCTGAACGGTAAAAGAATATGGGTATCCAAAACAAAATTAGCGCAACATTCACTTGTAGTTACAGGTTTCCCTTACCATAGAGAAGGAAGAATTGAAGAACTAATAAAACCTTTAAAGGTGCTACTTAGGGATTACCAAGGTTTTAGAAGGTTAGGATCAGCTTGCATGGATCTAGCATACGTAGCAAGGGGAAGTTTCGAAGTTTTTTATGAAGAAAATTTAAAACCATGGGACACATCAGCAGGTAAAATAATCGTTGAAGAGGCAAACGGTAAAGTAACAGATTACAGAGGCAACAAATTCACAATAAATTCAAAAACCATCATAGCATCAAACGGAATAATACACAACCAAATAGTAGAATTACTAAAAAACGTATCAATACCAGATTAAAGTATACCCAATAACTACATTTAAAAAACTAGTATTCAATGCAAGTTATCTTACCTAGTCACAAGTTAAAAAATTTCAAAAATTCCTGTTAACAAACTTTTTTAATATACTTTCAAGATTTATTCCCTCTTGTAAGTTAAAAACATTTTCTTTTCCTGGAAAAACACCGTTTTTAACATCGTTAGCGAAATTGTTAACAGAGTTTAGTATTTGATCAGAAAGATTTACATAGCGTTTAACATGCTTTGGCTGAAAATCCGGAAAGTATCCTAACATATCGTTAATCACAAGTACTTGTCCATCGCAAAACCTACCTGCACCTATACCTATCGTAGGTATCTTTAAATTTTCCGAGATAACTTTAGCAACCTCTTCTGGAACTAACTCCAAAACAATAGCAAAGCAACCTTCTCTTTCCAAAAGAAGTGAATCTTCAAATATTTTCTCTACATCCTTTTCCGAAGTTGCTTGAAGTTTAAACCCACCAGTTACATTAATACTCTGGGGTGTTAATCCTAAATGTCCCATTACAGGTATATCAGCAGAAATTATTGCTCTTATCTTTTCAATAACTCTTTTACCTCCCTCAACCTTAACAGCATTTGCTCCAGCTTTTATTAACAATCCAGCATTCAAAACTGCATCCCTTTCCGAAGTTTGATAAGATAAAAAAGGCATATCGGAAACCAAAAATTTACTTCCATTCAACCCTCTCGCAACAGCTTCTGTATGGTAAACCATTTGCTCAATACTAACCTGTAAAGTAGAAGAATACCCATATATCACCATTCCTAAAGAATCACCAACTAACAAAATATCAACATCAGACTTAGCTAAAATCCTAGAAGTACTGTAATCATAACAAGTAACCATTGATATTTTCTGCCCTTTCTGCTTGTATAACTCAAAAGATCTAGGTGAAATCATAGAAAACTATCTTTTTGGATTGTTTTTATCATCTAGTACAACTATTTTAGAAGAAAAATTATCATTTTCATTTATAAATCCAAAACTAGCAATTATTACTTTATCTCCTTTATGAACAAGTCTAGCTGCTGCTCCATTTACAGTTATCCTCCTACTACCTCTAGGTTCCTTGATAACGTAAGTCTCAAACCTTTCACCATTGTTTACATTCCAAACATGGACTTTCTCAAACTCTCTCAATCCAGAAATCTCCATAATCTCTTCATCTATACCTATGCTTCCTTCGTAATTTATAAAAGTATCAGTAACAACAGCGTTATGTATTTTTGATTTTAAAACTTCTATAATCATACTTTATTCAATTTCTGTAGATAATCCCCAAAAAACCGTAACAACTCCTAAAAGTAAAAGAGAAGATGCCAACAAAGCAGGAATACCATGGTAACTAGCACCCACAAGTGAAATGACTACTAACCCTAAAAAAAGCATTCCAATACCTGCAAAAAGTAGTATCCAATTCCCTCTTTTTATTCCCTTCATTCTGTAAAACCTCTTAAATAATTATACAAACTATTTTCACTAAATTCAAATTGGCTTAAATACACCAATTTTGAATTTATCCAAAATTCCAAAGAAAAGAGCAACTTGAAAAAATTCTTTTAAATTCTTTTAAATTCTTTTAAATTGCAACATGGTAGATAAAGAAAAATTCGAAAAACACGAAAAAGAAAGGAAGAAAAACTCCGGTAGTATTTTTTCCGAGATAATCTTAGGTGGACAAGATGGATTAGTTAACACCTTAGGTGTAATCTTAGGAATTGTAGCAGCAACCAATGATCCCAAAGTTTTACTTGCAGGATCCGTAGCAGCAGCATTTGCAGAAAGTATATCTATGGCAGCAGTAGCGTATACCTCCAAAAAATCCGAATACGAAAATTACATTTCTGAGGTAAACAAAGAAAAACAAGAAATAGAAGAAATACCTGAAATTGAAAAGGAAGAAGTGAGAAAAATATTTAAAAAATGGGAAGTAGAAGATAACGATATAGAAACTATAGTTGAGATTATATCTAAAAACAAAAAAGCATGGATTGAAATTATGGTAGCACACGAACTAGAAATAGGTAAAATATCCCATGAAAAACCCTTAAAGTTTTCGTTAGTAGTTGGACTATCAGCATTAATAGGATCATTTATACCTATTTTACCAATAACGTTAATACCAATAATACCATTAAAACACGCTTGGCTAGGATCTATAATAATATCTGCTCTAGCACTTACAGTAATAGGGTACATAAAAACTAAACTAACAATAGGTAATCCTTGGAAAGGTGGTTTAAAACTTATGACAATAGGAATACTATCTGCTATTGCAGGTTATTTGGTAGGATACCTTATAGGGGGTATGTAAATGATACTAGGTAATTCAGAAGTGTTCTGTGTTATAGGAAACCCAGTAAAACATTCAAAATCTCCAATCATTCATAACTTCATATTCCAAAAATTAGGAATTAACGCTGTATACGTACCATTCGAAGTTAAAGACTTAAAAGTATTTTTTTCTTTCGTTAGGGACGTAGGAATCAAAGGAATAAGCGTAACCATACCCCATAAAGTAAATTCAATAAATTTCGTTGATAAAGTTGATGAAATTGCCTTAAGAATAGGTGCAATAAATACCATAAAAAACAACGATTCATTTCTAGAAGCTTACAATACCGATATTCAAGGAATTGTAAAATCATTCGAAACTAGAGGAATAAAAAGCTTGGAAGGTAAAAACGCCTTAATAATTGGTAGTGGTGGAGTATCAAGAAGTTGTATTTGGGCTTTCATTAAAATGGAAATTTCAAAAATAACAGTAACAGGTAGAACACCTGAAAAAGTATCTAAATTAATTCAAGAAATAAAACCTTTCTTTAGCAACATCTTCGAAGAAAGTTTACTAAATATCAAAAACATAATAAACGATACAAATGTTATTGCTAACTGTACACCAATTGGTATGTACCCTAACGTAGAAGAATGTCCAATAGATCCATCTTTAATTTCAAAAGATCACATAATATTCGATACAGTTTACACTCCACTTGAAACGAAATTTTTAAAATTTGGTAAAGATGTAGGGGCAAAAGTTATATACGGAATGGACATGTTTGTTTTTCAAGCACTTGAACAACAAAGAATATGGTTCAACAACAGTGAAATTTACTCTTTAAAGGATGCAGTAATCAATCTTTTAACTCAGACTCACTGAAAACTTCAGCTGTGAATGTAAATATCTCTGTATCTTCTTTCTTGAAATCAAGGGGATGTAACCCTGCTTTAATACAAGTATGTTGTAGAAAAGTTATTTTATCCCAACCGTACTCGGTAGCAACTTGAGGCAAAAGTAATCCCTGATGATACCCTCTTCTAACAATTAACCCATGTTTACCTACTTCAATTTCAGAGATAGACTCTATTTTCTTTGGTTCTGACAAAATCGATACCTCTATCTCTAAACTACTTAACTCTTCTTCTGAAACAGGATCAAACCTAGGGTCTCTAAAAGCAGCCGAAATAGCAGCATCAACAACTAAATCTTGAAATTCCTTAATAGGGTATATATACCCAATACAACCTCTCAAATTACCTCCTTTGTTAATAGTAACAAAAACCCCATTATTCAAACCAATTTTCTCAACAATTCTCTTTTGTCTTTCTAAATCTTGTTTTTTTTCACTGTAAAACTTAGATTCTATAGCCAACCTCGCCAACTTCAATATTTCCTTTTTATCTCTCTCCTCAAGCATACAAAAATTATAAAATACAGTAAATAAAAACTCTATAATATTAACTAGTTTTGGGTTTCATTTGAATATTATACTTTTTAATTTTCCTTGAAAGTGTATTTCTATGTAAACCTAGAATTTTGGCTGCTTTAGATACGTTAAAATTACTCTTTAAAAGTGCTGAAATAATAATCTCTTTCTCATTCCTTTCAATATCCCTTTTAGGAATGTAATCTACTACGTAATCATGTATATAATCTAAAGAAATTACCCCATCGTTACTTAAAACTACTGCCCTTTCAACAAAGTTTGACAACTCCCTAACGTTACCAGGAAAATGATAATGAATTAAAAATTCAAGATAATCTTTATCCACCTTACTTATAATTTTCCCGTTCTTTTTAGAGTAAACATCTAAAAAGTAGTAAAAGAGAGGCAATATATCTTCCTTTCTTTCTCTTAGTGGTGGAATGTTTATTGATATCACATTTATCCTAAAAAATAAATCTTCTCTAAAATTTCCTTTGTGCATCTCTTCTAGTAAATCTCTATTTGTTGCGGCTATTAATCTAGCATCTATAGGTATATACTCAAGACCACCAACCCTTATTATCTTTTTTTCCTCAATAACCCTTAGTAATTTAGCTTGAACAGACAATGAAATTTCTGCTATCTCATCTAAGAACAAAGTACCACCCTTAGCAACCTCAAAAAGCCCAATTTTTCTTTTTAGTGCTCCCGTAAAAGCACCCTTTTCATAACCAAACAATTCACTTTCCAAAAGTGTCTCAGGTATAGCAGCACAGTTAATCCTGACAAACGGTTTATCTTTTCTTGGACTAAGTTTATGAATCACCTCAGCAAAAAGTTCCTTACCTACTCCCGTCTCACCAGTTATTACCACTACCGAATCACTACTAGCTACATTCATAGCCTTTAAAAACACATCGATTATAGCATCAGACTCACCAACTACACCCAAAGACTTCATCATTGCTTTTATTTCATCCTTAGACTTGTTAATGTAAACATTCACCATAACCTAATTGAAAATATAAAAACTTCACCTTCCTACTTACAAAAAAATACAAATTTTTTTAAGTTTTTCAAACAAATCAAAACGGAAAAAGCTGTCTTTTAGAGTATTCTATCCTTTCCTTAATTTTCTTACTTGACTCATACTCTCTTATAGCTATATTGCTTACCGTCGAAGTAATAAAAAATTTCACAATTGAAGGCTTTTCTACTCTTAGTTCATAACTCTCAAATTGCCATACCGCTAAATCAGGATACTCATCAGTAGGTAATCCATACTTAACCTTAGCCCCCTTAAGAAGCTCTGAATAAGAGTATATATCAGGATTGTAGTTAATTACCATACTAAACAAAATATCTTTATCAAACATAAAATAAATAGACCTTATGTAAGGTAAAGAAGTAGCCTTTAAAACAAACGGTTTTTCTTTATCAGACAACCCTAAATAACTAGTATCATCTATTTCCAAAAATTCATCCTTTTCTACAA
>CALFVP010000020.1 GCA_937928175.1 uncultured bacterium
CTCTATAAATTCCGGCGAATACTCCAACAGTAACACCAAAGATTAATACTATAACGTTTGAAAGCAAGTTTATAGTTAAAGTTACTGGTAGTCTCTCAAGGATAAGATCAGAAACTTTTTTACCATACTGAAAGGAATTACCAAAATCAAACGTTAAGAAATTTCTAAACCATATAAAGTACCTTTCAAAGATAGGTTTATCAAGACCGTAAGCTTTTTTAAAACTTTCGTACGCCTCTGGTGAAAGTTTACTACTTAGTTCACCTATCATACCTTTTATAGGATCACCAGGAGCAAGATGGACAATAAGAAATATCATAATGGTAATACCTACAAAGGTTGGTATTATTAAGAGTAATCTTTTGAATATATACCACAACATAGTTATTTTCTAGAACTTCTACCTGTAAACTTATCAATGTACTTATTGATTGCGAAAGCGATAATAAAACCGAAAACGAACATAGCAAAGATAAATCCTAAATAAGCCCAAGGCCAGGAAATCCCTAAATTTTCCGTCATCATTGTATATTCTGACATACCACCTATGCTAGCTATAAGATTCAAAGGAAGCATAACAACGTTAATTATTGTCAAGTTTTTAATTAAAATATTCATGTTATTGTTTACAATACTAGCTCTGGCATCCATCATCTCAGACAAAACCATGGACAAAATTCTAGCTTGTCTGTAACACTGCCTGTTATCTATTATGAGATCTTTCAATTTTTCAAATGAATGTTTTTGAAAGTTAATTTTGTCTTTGTACTCCTTCATTTTAACCAAAACACCATGGTTAGAACTAAGAGCATTAAGGTAATAAACTAAACTTTCACTTAAATTGAACATGTAAATGAGATAAGTATTATCAAGGGATTTTGTTAGTTTTTCTTCTATTTCGGATGAAACTAACTTTATACCTCTCAAGTGACCATAAAAATGATTTATAGTTGTCTGTAAAAAAGCTAGAAGTATGTCAGGAATGGTAGAAATATTTCTAAAGTACCTTGATTCGAAAATTCCCATATCTTCAGGAAGTATAAATACTATTCTTTGACCGTTAAAAAATATACCCACAGAAGATACATTGAAAACTAATTGATCTTTGTAAGAATAATTTTTTGGGACTTTCCAAACAACAAATACGCCTCCGTAATCGTAAACTTCAAGACGAGATATCTCTTCAATATCAAAAGAAGAGTTTACATCATGTTCACTTATACCCATCTCTTTCAAAAGTTCTATTTCATCTGGTGTAGGTTCAACAAAAACAACTATAGGGGAATCTGGATTATCTGAAACCTTAGCCATACCATCAAGTATGGAATAGTACCTAAGCATTACTACCTCCGGAAAGTAAATTCTAAACAATCAACTATTTTCATAACAATTTGCAGTATCACATTTATTGAAAACAAGAATAGAATTATTTACTATAACTTTATGAAAAAATCATCAAAAGATATAATAATAATATCACTATCTGCCTTTTTAAGTGTAATAGTTTCTTACATATTAAGTGAAACAGTATTACGTAAACTAAACGATACGTTATTAAACGGTTTTTTTGCTGTAAAAGGTGTAAGTGTATCTTTAGTATCGGAAGGAATACAAAAAATAGAAGTAGAAGGGCTAAATATTGTTTCAGATGATATAATAATAGTAGGAATAGACGATGAAACACTTTCAAAACTAGGGAAATTTCCATTTCCAAGAAGATATTACGATGAGTATGTGCTAAAACCGATTTACAGTATAGAAGGAGGTAAATACCCAAATAACGTCTTTTTTGATATTGTTTTTTCGGAGTATTCTACCCAAGAGGAGGATGAAGTTTTTTTTAAATCTCTTTTGAAAGCAAAAAACTTGTTTAGAGTTTCATTTGACTATATGTTTTACTTTGGAAGTCAAGGTATATCAACCGAAGAAGGACTAAAGTTAACTCACGAAGTGAACCAAAGAAAATTGAAAGAGATGATGAAATTCACAATACCAAAAGAAAACGTAATAGGTAAACCTAAATTTCCAATAGAAGTTTTAAGGGGTAACCTTCCTATAGTAGAGGTTACATCAAATGCATGGGGTGTGGGTTTTGCAAACATACTAAAGTACAACGAAGATAGTGATACTTACAACTGTGTACCAATGGTACTGGAGTACAACGGTAATTATTACCCAAGCATACTACTAGTTTTACTAGTAGGATACTACGAAACACAGTTATCAAACGTATTTATTTACCTAGGTAAAGAAGTAGTGATAAAAAAAGCAAAAGTAAAATACCCCGATGGTACGTATCAAATTAAGGATATAAGAATACCTATCGATGAGAATAATAGATTCCTAATAAACTACGTAACAAGAAGTAGAAAAACTGATCCATTGGGCAAAATAAAAACAATATCTTTATCAAGAATACCAAATGTAAAAGGGTTAGGTAATTTTGTTAACGGTAAAGTACTTATGGTAGGTATGCTATCGTACGGGTATGGAGATATATGGAAATCTCCGATAGCTGACAACATGTACGGAATAGAACACTTAGCAAACGCTTTAAATAACGTAATAATGGCAAACACTCAAGGGTACCCTGGGTATATTATACTTACTCCGTGGTATGTAGTACTGCTTCTCTCTTTTCTACTTGCTGGCCTATCAATACTAGTTATAGTACTAAACAAAAGTATAATACTTTCTTTAATTGAAGAAATAGGAATAATATTAATCTTTGTTTTTTGTTTATACTTCCTTTTTTCTCAAGGAACTGTAATTTTTAATTACCCAATAATAGAAAATGCTTACTTAACGGATGTACTAAAACCAACCTTGTCTACACTACTTGCTTACCTAAGTGGACAAATATTTGTGATATACAAAGAAAGAGCCCAGAGAATGCAGATAAAAGGAATGCTAGATAGTTACGTATCACCTGAAGTTGTGAATATACTTTTAAAAAACCCAGAGAAGTTTAATTTAGGTGGTGAAGATAGGGAAATAACGGTATTTTTCTCTGATATAAGAGGGTTTACAGCACTATCGGAAGGGCTATCACCACAAGAACTCGTATCACTTATAAATTTATATCTCTCAAGAATGACAGATATAATAATGGATAACAGGGGAACGGTTGATAAGTACATAGGTGATGCTATAATGGCATTCTGGGGAGCTCCACTTGATGACCCAGACCACGCATTTAGAGCTTGTAAAGCAAGCTTAGAAATGCTAGAAGCACTCAAAGAAATAAACTTAACTCTACCACCAGATAAACAACTAGACATAGGAATAGGTATAAATACTGGTATAGCAACGATAGGTAACATGGGATCAACCAAAAAGAAAAATTACACAGCAATGGGAGATACCGTAAACCTAGCATCAAGATTAGAAGGGGTAAACAAAATTTTCAATACAAAAATAATAATAAGCGAGTATACATTTGAAAAAGTAAAAGATAGAATACTTGCAAGAGAACTAGACTTAATAAGAGTTAAAGGTAAAAAATTACCAGTAAAAATATACGAAGTGATAGGATACATTGAAGAGTACAAACCTATAATAGAGACTCTTAATTTAACAATTGAAAGCGTACAAGCTAAAATTTGAGCCGTGCTGGACTCGAACCAGCGACACCCGGCTTAAAAGGCCGGTGCTCTACCACCTGAGCTAACGGCTCAACCTCAATAAAAGAATTATAAATTCTTACAAAAAAAATTTGCAAATAAATTAATTTAGCAAATATCATTACAGAATGAAAAAACTATTATTAGCAACTTTTTTTATACTTTTAAGCTTACCGTTAAAAGCAAATGATTTTACAAAGTTTATATCCCAAAACAGTATAGCAGTAGGTTTTATTACATACGATTCACCAATAATAAAAGAAATCTTGCCAAAAGAAATACTGGAAAAATTCCTAGATACAAATAACTACGTAATTATAGATTTTCTTGAAGGATTAATAATAACTTATATACCCATAAACCTAGAATGGGAAAAGTTTGTTAACTCCATAGAAAATAAAAAACTACTATCAGAAAAATCTTTTATACTAGAAAACTATGAGGATAAAAAAGGATGGTACATAAAAAAAGAAAACGAAAAGTACATAGGTCTAACAGATAAAAACCTAATAAACAATTACAATAACGTACAAAGAGGTCTAGACAAAAATACTGAAGGAAAAGTAATTAATTTTCTTAAGTTACTATCAAACTCATCAAATTCGGGTATAATACTACACTCTAAAACACTGTTTTCCTCTCTCAAGATCAATATACCTAAACTAGATAATAAATACAATTTTTTACCGGACATAGAATATGCTTACGTAATAATACCAAACGATTTAAAACTTTACGGAAAGGTATTCGTATCATCACCAAAGAAATTAAAAAACTTATTTGTACCGAGGAATTTGAGAAAATTAAACATTCTGGAAACCAATATACCATTTTATTTAACTTTATCTTTAAATCCTAACTTAATAAACGATGCTTTGGAAGTATTATTCCCGGATATAATAGGAATATACCCATCGTTAACGAATGAGATTTCAAAATCACTTTCAGGTACGGTATTTATTAATATAAAATCTCAAATATACAAGCAACAAGATCAAAATATAAGTGTATACATTGGTATAAAAGACAGTTTAAGTGCACAAAAATTAATAAAAACGTTTTTAGGAATACTTGGTAAATACAAACCTTTGTCGATTTCTGGTAAAAGAGTATTTGAAATACAACTACAGGGTAGTCAAAACTATGTATACCTATACCAATCTGAAAAAGAAATAGTTCTAACCACCTACAGAGAAGAAATTGAAAAATACCTTTCTCAGAAACAATCCCCTCTAACAATAACCAAATTCCCTACATTCGAAATATCTGGTGATCTAAATTATATAATAGATGTAGAAGATACGTTAAAAAGAAACTCTTTAGACCCATCGTTATCAAACTTCATAAACAAACTAAAAATAACGTTTGACATAGAAGATAACTTGAACACGATAGAATTTAACGCTACATTTGAATAAATTTATTCAAAATCATTGAAAACTGGTTTTACAAAATATCAAAATTAATGAAAAAGGAGAGAAGTTGATGAACGAGAAGTTTTATACTGATGAAGTATCTTTAACATTTGATGATGTGCTTATTTTGCCGGGGGAATCTGATGTACTACCACACGAAGTTGATACTAAAACTAGACTAACAAGAAACATAACTATTTCGATACCCATAGTTAGTGCAGCTATGGACACGGTAACGGAATCAAAAATGGCAATAGCAATGGCTCAACTTGGAGGAATAGGAATAATTCACAGAAACCTTTCAATAGAAGATCAGGTAAAAGAAGTTACAAAAGTAAAGAGGTTTGAGAACATAATTATAGATGATCCTATAGTTATAAACGTTAACGAATCAACGGAAAACGCTATAAAGATAATGGAGAATAACGGTATATCTGGGCTTATAGTTGTTAACGATCAAAAAACCATAGAAGGTATATTAACAAAAAGGGATATAAGAAGTGGTAACAGCAAAAAAGTTAAAGAAGTAATGACACCAAGAGAAAAACTCATATTTGCATACGAGGGGATATCTATAGACGAAGCTAGAAATATAATGTTAAAAAACAAAATAGAAAAACTACCAATAGTTGACAAAGATTTTCGGGTTAAAGGGCTAATAACGATGAAAGATATGGAAAAAATAAAAAGCAACGATACATCTTCTAAGGATAGTAAAGGAAGGTTAAGAGTTGGGGCGGCAGTAGGTACAAACGATCAAGAAAAAGAAAGAGTATACGAGCTTGTAAAAGCTGAAGTTGATGTTATAGTTATTGATACAGCGCATGGGCATAGCTCTAAAGTAAAAGAAATGGTTAAGTACATAAAGAAGAATTTCAATGTAGATGTAATAGCTGGTAACGTTGCAACGTACGAAGGAACAAAATTTTTGATAGATTCTGGAGTAGATGCAGTAAAGATAGGTATAGGACCGGGATCAATATGTACAACCAGAGTTGTTACAGGTGTAGGTGTACCACAGATATTTGCAATAATGGAAGCATCAAAAATTGCTAAAAAAGAAAATGTACCAATAATAGCTGATGGTGGAATAAAGTATTCGGGAGATATAGCTAAAGCAATAGCAGCAGGATCTGACAGTGTAATGTTAGGGAATTTATTAGCAGGTACCGAAGAAAGTCCAGGAGAAATGATAATATACAAGGGGAGAAGTTACAAAACTTACAGAGGTATGGGATCACTAGGGGCAATGATGTCAGGATCAACAAGATACCCACAAGGCATACCAGGTAAACTTGTACCAGAAGGTATAGAAGGAATGGTACCATTCAAAGGACCTCTAAAAGAAACAATATACCAACTGATAGGTGGTCTAAAAGCATCAATGGGATACGTAGGAGCAAGAAATATAAAAGAATTCCAAGATAAATCAAAATTCATAAAAATAACAAACGCCGGATTAAGAGAAAGTCACCCACACGACATAATTATAACAAAAGAAGCTCCAAACTATAACACATCTGCAATAAACGAAAACATCTAAAAATGAATATCAAAACCTCTATCATTTAAAGTTTTTTAAAAACAAGTTTTTTAAAAACGAGTTTTTTAAAACAATGTTTTTTAAAACCGAGGTGGGGAAATGGGAAGGATAATAGAAACAGTACTTGAAGATGAGGTAAAAAAATCTTACCTTACTTACGCAATGAGTGTAATAGTAAGTAGGGCATTACCAGATGTAAGAGATGGACTAAAACCTGTTCAAAGAAGAATACTTTATACAATGTATGAACTTGGATTAACACATAATGCACAATACAAGAAATGTGCTAGAATTGTAGGAGATACTTTGGGTAAATATCACCCACACGGTGATACTTCAGTATACGAAGCACTAGTTAGGTTAGCACAAGATTTTAACATGAGGTACCCACTTATAGATGGACAGGGAAACTTTGGATCTATAGACGGGGATCCTCCAGCAGCAATGAGATACTCAGAAGCAAGACTTGAGAAAATAGCAGAAGAAATACTAAAAGACATTGATAAAGAAACAGTAGACTTTAAACCTAACTTTGATAACTCGCTTAAAGAACCATCTGTATTACCAGGAATGTTACCAAACCTACTATTAAACGGAGCAAACGGTATAGCTGTAGGAATGGCAACAAACATACCTACCCATAACCTAAAAGAAGTGGCAGAAGCAATAATATACTACATAGACAACAAAGATTGCACAGTAAAAGATTTAATGAAATTCATAAAAGGACC
>CALFVP010000021.1 GCA_937928175.1 uncultured bacterium
TTTACAACAGACAGTATAACAAACGAAATACTCGGAGAAATACCAAAAGATATAAAAATTAGAGATTTCTTTACCTTAGGAATATCAAATAGTTTAGAAAAAAACAAAAAAGAAGTGGAAGAAACAATTTCTACAATAGAAGAAATAGAAAAGGAAATAAACGAATTTGAAAAAACGTTAACTATTGTAGAAGAGAAAAAAGAAAGCTTAAACATTCCAGTAGAAGATACAAAAAAAGAATTAGAAAAAGTAGAGGAAGAAAAAAAATCTCTCGATGAGAAAATTAGAAAGATAGAAAACGAAATACAAGAACTAAATCAACTAAAGGGCATGATCATTGAAAAAATAACAAACACCAAAAACCTCGAGAATAAACTAGAAAACATAGAAAAAGAATTAAAAGAACTAAACAAAGAGTTTGATATACTGAAAAGGCTAGGTAATAACTTTGATACCAAAGGAATAATAAATTTCGTTATAAAAATAAAGATGCTGGAAATTATAGCAAACGTTAACCAATACTTATCAATGCTAGGTATACAAGACAAAAAACTATCAACTAACTTTGATACTGATAACTTAACATTTGCTGTAGAATACCCTGATGGCACAGTAAAAAGCATAAACAGTTTAAGCGGTGGAGAAAGTTTTCTATTTTCCGTAGCGTTAGCGTTTGCAGTTGCAAACGACGTTGTATCAAATATGAAAATAAAATCAATTTTCATAGACGAAGGATTCGATACACTAGACGAAAATTTTAACTCAAGATTGTTTCTATTTTTAGAAAACTTCGCAAAAGAAAGAAATTTAACAATATACATAATAACACATAAACAGGAAATAGCAAAAAACACAAATTACCCCAGAATAACAATATCAAAAGAAAAAGGAATATCAAAAGTAAAAATAGAAATACCTAACATCATACCAAACTAAAAAAATTCAAAACCTCTAAAAGGTTTTACTTTATTTCTCTAAATTTCAAAACAAATGACCTAAAGGTACTTTAAAAACTTACGTTACAAAACCTTAACCATAGGTTTTGCTGAATTAGAAGAACTCGTTACAGAATACTTTAGATTAAAAGTAACCTTTATAAGAAAATCCTTACCTATTATTTTAGGGTTTGCTTTACTCAAAAAATCATTCAAAAATTCAGGTTTTAATTTCCTACTATTAAGTCTTTCTACTACATCCTTAAAAACACTACTATCTTTAGGAAATACCTCACACGTACCCTTTAGTTGATATCCAACTCCTTCTTTTACAGCTTCATCCAAAGAATTAGCCCATCTAAATATTGTTACACTAACAGATTTTTGGTTCTTTAGTATATTAAATAGTTTTTCACCACTTTGAAGTATATAAATGTAATTTTCCTCTGGATTTACCTCAATTAATATTTTAGGCTCTACAACTGGAAAACCTTCATCATCAATGTACCCAAAACCAATTATTCCTTTGTTATGAATAATTATATCGATTATATCCTCTTGTATCAATATTTCTTTCATACTATACCTCCATATAAAAATATTTTAGTATTTTTACTAAGGTCACTGCCAAAGGCTTAACGTTAATACCCGTACCTTTAAGCATATTCAAAATTCTATCATAAACAGGACCACTTGAATAATTCTCAACTATACCGTATATCTTTAAAAACCTAGCTCCATCTAGAGCATTATCCCATGTTGATATACAAACTTTATTATTTTTCCTTAAATTAAAAAGAGTTTTATTTGGGAAAATACTCACAAAGATAATACTATCTTCGTTAACTTCAATTAAAAACCTTGGAGAAAGATTTACAACGTTATACTCACTTTTAGTGCCTACAACACAAATTCCTTTTTCTTTAATAAAATCTATTTCTCTTTGTGTTAGATTCATAATACACCTCTTACAAAGATATTTTAAAAATTTAACCTATTAGATTCAATAAATTTCGAAAAATTTCTTTACTTAGTACACAAAACTTTAAGCAATCTACTGTACTATTTTTTCGAATATGGTAATATACCTATTAACTGTTTCGTTGACTATATTTTTAGGTAGGACTGGAGCAGGATAAGTTTTATTCCAAACCAAAGTTTTTAGGTAATCTCTAATAAACTGTTTATCGTAGCTTTCCTGGCTAATTCCTTCTTTGTAAAATTCTTTAAACCAGAATCTTGATGAATCTGGTGTTAGAACTTCATCAATAAGAATCACTTTATCTTGATCACTAAAACCAAACTCAAACTTCGTATCACAAAGTATAATTCCCTTTTCGTAAAGGTAACTGGAAGCAAAGTTAAATATTTCTAAACTTTTATTTTTTATCTCAAATAAAACATCTCCTACTATTTCTTTAGCTTCATCAAAGCTTATATTTTGATCATGACCTACATCAGCCTTGGTAGAAGGAGTAAAAATAGGTTCAGGAAGCTTTGAAGATAGTTTTAATCCTTGAGGTAGTTTTATATTACATACAGAAGATGTATTTTTATACTCCTCATAAGCTGAACCTGCCAAATACCCTCTTACAATACATTCCAGTTTATAAACTTCTACTTTTCTAACAAGCATACTTCTAAACATCAAGTCATCGATATACTTTTTACACTCTTTTGGATACTCTTCAGGATCAACAGAAATAACATGATTCGGTAGTATACTCTTTAACTTTTCAAACCAGAAATACGATATCATATTAAGTACCATTCCTTTAAGTGGTATAGGTGTTGGAAGTATAACATCGAAAGCAGAAATTCTATCTGTAGAAACTATAAGTAAGTTACCATCAACTTCGTATATATCTCTTACTTTACCTCTTTTAACAAGTTTGAGAGAATCGAAATTGGAAAAGTAAAGAGCTTTAACATCATCAATTTTCTCTTTACTTGCTTTAAGAAATTCTTTAAAATTATCCAAAACTTTATTCATGCTTTACCCC
>CALFVP010000022.1 GCA_937928175.1 uncultured bacterium
CCACTGTACAGCGGAGAAGTATGTAAATTGTTCATTATAATATCATGAGTGTTACGGTTAGTATAGGTTATATAGACTTCTTTCTGTGGTTGAATAGGAAACTTAGTTCTGTCTGTCCACATCGAAAAAGGTTTAAAGTTAGGATCACTTTTCTGTACCTCCATAACAGAAAAATCTATACTTTTCCCATCAAGTCTAGGGGGGGTACCTGTCTTAAACCTTCCTACCTTAAACTCTAAAGATATAAACTGATCTGATAACTCACTTACGGGGTTTTCTCCCATTCTACCACCTGGGGTAGTGTTTTTACCAACGAACAACATACCTCTCATAAACGTACCTGGCGTTATCACAACAGCTTTAGCGTATATAACCTCACCAAAAATAGTTTCCACTCCTATAACTTTTCTACCCTCTAAAATAAGTTTCTTAATACTACCTTGTTTAACATTAAGGTTAGGTTGAGAAAAAACAACTCTTCTCATGTAATCTCGGTACTGATACTTATCAATCTGAGCTCTTGAAGATTTAACAGCAGGTCCCCTAGAATCGTTTAAAATCCTAAACTGTATACCGTTCCAATCAGCAGCTTTCCCCATCTCTCCACCAAGAGCATCTATCTCTCTTACTAAATGTCCTTTAGCAGTACCACCTATGGAAGGATTACAAGACATCTGTCCAATGGTATCTATGTTTAAAGTTATAAGAAGAGTTGGTATACCCATCCTAGCACTAGCAAGAGAAGCCTCTATACCAGCATGCCCACCACCAACAACTATTACCCCATACTCCTCAGGAACGTAATTCATAACAGTAATTTTAAACAAAAAAACAAATTTTTTCAAAAAATATTTTATATTGTATAACAAAAGCAATCTAATTTAAAATAATATAACCAGCACTGGGAGAAAAAAAATGTCTTCAGAACTAAAAGAAAAAATTTCCAAGAACACAAAAAAACATCTAGAAACCCTTAACCTTTCAGAAGAAGAATACGAGTTAATAGTAAAATACTTAGGCAGGGAACCTAACGAAGTTGAACTTGGAATGTTTGGAGCACTATGGAGCGAACATTGCGGATACAAACACACAAGAAAACTTTTAAAAGAATTACCAACCGAAGGTAAATATATATACCAAGGTCCAGGCGAAAACGCCGGAATAATAAAACTTGACGACTTAGCCATAGTCTTTAAGATAGAAAGTCATAACCATCCAAGTGCAGTTGAACCTTACCAAGGAGCAGCAACTGGAGTTGGCGGAATTGTAAGAGACATACTAGCAATGGGCGCAAGACCTATAGCATTACTTGATTCATTAAGGTTTGGTAACCCTTCAAAACCCGAAGTCAGACATATTATAACCGGTGTTGTCAAAGGTATATCAGACTACGGTAACTGTATAGGTGTACCAACGGTAGCAGGAGAAGTTTACTTTGAAGATAGTTACGAAAAAAACCCACTAGTAAACGTAATGTGTATTGGAATATCAAAAATAGACAAAATAGTAAAATCAGTTGCTAAAGGTGTTGGAAATCTCGTTGTATACTACGGAGCAAAAACTGGAAGAGACGGAGTACACGGAGCAACGTTTGCCTCAGCAGAACTAGACGCATCATCAAAAGATGATAAATCAAGCATACAAATAGCAGATCCATTCGTTGAAAAAAAACTCATAGAAGCAACACTTGAACTAGTAGAAAAAAACTTAGTAGTCGCTATACAAGACATGGGAGCAGCAGGAATAACAAGTTCTTCTTGTGAAATGGCAGCAAAAGGAAACGTAGGAATTGAATTAAACCTGGACAAAGTACCAACAAGAGTAGACGACATAACCCCCTACGAAATAATGTTATCAGAATCTCAAGAAAGAATGTTAGCAATAATACAACCTTCTAAACTGGAAGAAGCAAAAAAAATCTTCGAAAAGTGGGAACTTGATTGGGCAGTCATAGGTAAAATAACAAACACAAAAAAATGCACAGTAAAATACAAAGGTGAAACAGTAGCAGATATACCACTAAAATACCTCGTAGACGAAGTACCAACTTACTCAAAACCATCTAAAGAAGATCATAACGTAAAAAGAATAAGAGACATAAAACCAACGGTAAACATCGAAAATTACAAAGAAACAATATTAAAACTAATCTCATCTCCAAACATATCATCAAAAAGATGGATTTTTGAGCAGTACGACTGGTCTGTACAAACAAATACCGTAATACCACCAGGAAAAGCAGGAGCATCAGTAATAAGAATAAAAGGAACAAACAAAGGAATAGCATTAAAAGTTGACGGTAACGGTAGATATATCTACTCTTTACCGTTTGTTGGAGCAACAATAGCAGTAGCAGAAGCAGCAAGAAACGTATCATTCGTTGGAGCTGAACCTGCAGGAATAACAAACTGTTTAAACTTTGGATCACCAGACAACGAAAACGTTTACTACCAGTTACAACAAGGAATAAAAGGAATATCAAAAGCATGTAGAGAACTCGGAATACCCGTAACCGGTGGAAATGTATCTCTCTACAACGAATCAGAAGGAATACAAATTTACCCAACTATAACAATAGGTTGCGTAGGAATAATAGAAGATATATCAAAAATAGTAGACTCACAATTCAAAAAACCCGGAGACCTTATAGCACTCATAGGAAACGAAACAAAAGAAGATTTCGGAATGGCAGAAATACTAAAAGTTTTAGGACAAGATCTCTGTGGTAAACCCTCAATTATAGAATTTGACATAGAAAAAAAATTACAAGAATTCGCCAGATTCGTAATAAAACACGGATTAGTAAACTCAGCAAACGACTTGTCAGAAGGTGGATTAATCGTATCCATAATAGAAAGCATGGTCGATACAAACTTCGGAGTATTCCTAGACCTCAATTCATTACCTGTATACCCAACAATAGCACTATTCTCAGAAACACAAAGCAGAGGTATTTTCTCATTCGACAAAGAATTCTTAGATACCATACAAACAATATCAAAACACTACAACCTAAAATTTAGAGTAATAGGAGAGGTAATAAAAGAAGATAAACTAATAATAAAAATAAAAGGAAATACCCTAACCTCAAACACAAACGAAGAAACCATAACAATAACAAAAGAAGAACTTAGAAATGCCTACTACTCAAATACCTTGTAAAATACTTCTTATATCACTAATACTCCTAGTCCAAACCCTAAACCAAACAACAAAAGCCAATCACATAAAAATAACTCTAGGAACATCAACAGTAAAAAACTACACAACCCTAGGTATATCATTCAAAAACTACGGAATACTTGCAAACTTACAATTAGAACGAATCGACTACGGAGAACTACAAAATTACACCATACTAAACCCAAACTATTACCAAAAAACAACCTCATTCAATTTAACAGAAACTTCAATACCCCTAAAACTAGGACTCTACAACAAAACGTTATCAGCCTTTATCTCAGCAAACCTAAACGTAATAACCTTAACAAATCACAACGTTTACTTCTACTACGGCATAGGAGCAATCTTAAACCTAACCAAAAACTTATCCATATCAACCGAAATCGATAACGTTAATATAACTCTAAACGAAACAAAACTAAAAACAACCCTAACATACAAAAATGATTTTTTCAAGAACCTAGAAATTTCTTTTCACAAAGAAACAACGTTATCTCCATCAATCGAGTTTACAGGTGAAGTTAACATTCTAGAAATTAACAACTTTGGTCTAAACTTAGGAGCTGGTTACACCTTAAACTTTCTATCTACCCACCTACACCCATACAAACTAATACTAAAAATAATTTTCCCAAACCAAATCGAAATACTAAACCTAACAAAGTTTTCAAATACATTTCTAGACACAAGCATATCGCTAATATACAACTTCAGCAAATAAAACTATAACCTAAGTAAATACCCATTTTCATTCAACCAATTTTTATACTTTTCATAATCTGGCATCATTATTTTTACCTTTACCCAAAACGATTTACTATGTTTTTTTTCCTCAATATGTGCAAGCTCATGAACAACAACGTAATCTATCACAGACAACGGTGCCATTATAAGCTTCCACGAAAAATTCAAATTCCCCTTAGGACTACAAGATCCCCACCTCTTTTGAGCATTCGTAACATTAACCTTGTTATACTTTATACCACTCCTTTGAGAGTAAAATCTAACTCTCTCAGAAATTTTTTCGTAAGCCTTTTTCTTATACCAGTCTATAAACACCTTTTTTGCATTCGGTAACGCACTCCTCGAAAGGTAAAACTTATTCTCAAACCTTAACAATTCTTCTTGTCCATCCACAATTTCTAACTTGTAATACCTCCCAAGGTAAAGAAAACCTTCACCGCTAACAAACTCTTTAGAAGAAAATTTTGGATCCCTAGACTGTATTTCTTTTTTCTTTTCAGTTATCCAACTTATATGTTTACGCACAACACGAAATATAGTTTCATCACTCACTTCAAAAGGTGCTTT